>NZ_JBEXWB010000142.1:0-15095 GCF_040629645.1 Streptomyces sp. NPDC005899
GCGGAACAGGACACCGCCCTTGGCGACGTCCGCTCCGGCGGGGTCGACCTGGCTTTCGGTCGTACCCCGATTGGTACCGATGGCCGCCGCACCCCGCTTGTCCAGACGCGCGCTCGCGACGGCCGCGGCCGTCGTCGCGCTGCTGGCGGCCGTCCTGCTCAGCCTGGCCGTGGGGGCCCGGACCATCGCGCCGGCCTCGGTGCTCGACGCCCTGCTGCACGGCGGGCACTCCGACGCCGCCGAGGTGATCCGGCAGATGCGGGTGCCGCGCACGCTGATCGGCCTCATGGTCGGCGCCGCGCTGGCCGTGGCGGGCACGGCGCTCCAGGGCATCACCCGCAACCCGATCGCCGACCCCGGCATCCTCGGCATCAGCCAGGGCGCCTCGGTGGCCGTCGTGCTGGCCATCGCGTACGCCGGCGTCCACACGCTCTCCGGATACGTGTGGTTCGCGTTCGCCGGGGCGGCCGTGGCGTCCGTCGCCGTGTACGCCGTCGCCGCCCGGGGGCGTGGCGGGGCGACACCCGTGAAGCTGGCCCTGGGCGGCGCGGCGGTCAACGCGCTGCTGGTGTCGGTGACCATGGCCGTACTCACCACGAAGGCGTCGGCACTCGAGGAGTTCCGGTTCTGGCAGGTGGGTTCGATCGCCGGCCGGGAGGCCGGTGTCGCCGGGCAGATCTGGCCCTTCCTGCTCGTCGGCCTCCTGCTCGTGCTGTCGGTGGCACGCGGGCTCGACGCGCTCGCCCTCGGCGAGGACGCGGCGAAGGGCCTCGGGCAGAACGTGGCGACGGTGCGCGTCGTCGGCGGGATCGGTGCCACGGTGCTCACCGGAGCCGGGGTGGCGGCGGCCGGGCCGATCGCGTTCGTGGGCCTCGCGGTACCCCACATCGCCCGCGCGATCGTGGGCGCCGACCACCGCTGGGCGCTGCCGATGGCGGCCCTGGTCGGCCCCGTGATCCTCCTCGTGTCCGACGTCGTCGGCCGGATCGTCCTGCCGCCGGGCGAGGTCCCGGCTGGCGTGATGACCGCGCTGATCGGTGTGCCGTTCCTCGTCACCCTCGTACGCCGGAAGGCGGTGCCGGCATGAGCGCGGACACGGCGGCCCCCGGCCGGACGGCCCGGACCCCGGTGCGGCCGGCCGGTTACTCCGTCGTACGGGCCGGTGGGCGGGTGGGGTTCCTGTTCCACCGGAGGGCCGGGTACGTCGCCCTCGTCCTCGCCCTCCTGCTGGCGGCCGTCTGCGTCGCCTACCTCTGCGTCGGCGAGAGCTTCGTCGCGCCCGCCGAGGTCCTGAGGGTGGTGCTCGGGCAGCCGTCGCCGGACGAACTGGTGGTGGGCACCCTGCGGCTGCCCCGCCTCGTCGTCGGGCTGCTCGTCGGTGCCGCGTTCGGCGTCGCCGGGGCACTGATCCAGACGGTCGCCCGCAATCCGCTCGCCAGCCCGGACATCATCGGCGTCAGCCAGGGTGCGAGCGCGCTCACCGTCGGCGCGATGACGTTCGGCGTCACGTCCTACACCGTCCTGCCGTACCTGTCCGTCCTCGGCGGGGTCGCCGCGGCGGCGCTCGTCTACGTGTTCGCGTGGCGCGGCGGGCTGCACGCGACCCGGTTCGTCCTCATCGGCATCGGCTTCGCGATCGCCCTGCGGTCGGTGACGACACTGTTCCTGACGAGGGGCGACTACCTCGTCGCCCAGCAGGCCCAGATCTGGATGACGGGGTCGCTCAACGGCCGCGGCTGGGACGAGGCCGCCCCGATCGGCTGGGCCCTGCTCGTCCTGCTGCCCGCCGTGCTCTGGGCCGCCCGGGCGCAGCGCACCGTGGTGATGGACGACGACACGGCGACCGCGCTCGGCGTGCGGCTCGGCCGGGTGCGGCTGGGGCTGGTGGCCGTCGGAGTGGTCCTCGCGTCGGTCGCGACGGGCACGGCCGGACCGGTGGACTTCGTGGCGCTCCTGGCTCCGCAGATCGCCCGCCGGATGACCCGTACGGCACAGATCCCGCTGCTGTCGTCCGCCCTGCTCGGGGCGGTCGTCGTGGTGTCCGGCGATCTCCTCGCCCGCCGGTTGTTCTCGCCCACCGAACTGCCGGTGGGCGTCCTGACGGCGGCGGTCGGCGCCCCGTACCTGATCTGGCTGATCATCCGCGGCCACCGCGGCCGCACTGGAGGCAACGCATGAGCACGACCGGCCCCGGTTCCCTCTCCGTCCCCGCCGCGGCGCCCGCCTCCGGCACCGTGACGAGCCGGCTCACGGCGCGCGGGCTGACCCTCGCCTACGAGGACCGCACCGTCGTCCACGAGCTGGACCTCGTCGTGCCCGACGGACGGGTGACGGTCATCGTCGGGCCGAACGCCTGCGGCAAGTCGACGACCCTGCGGGCGCTCGGCCGGCTGCTGAGGCCCGCCGGCGGGTCGGTGCTCCTGGACGGCACGGAGCTCTCCCGCATACCCACCCGGAAGATCGCCCGGTCGGTCGGACTGCTCCCGCAGACGCCCGTGGCACCCGAGGCGATCACCGTCTGCGACCTCGTCGCCCGCGGCCGTCAGCCCCACCAGCGCTGGTGGCAGCAGTGGTCGGATGCGGACGAGCGCGCGGTGACGGACGCCATGGAGCGCACGGACGTCACCGCGCTCGGCGACCGGCCGGTGGACGAGCTGTCCGGCGGCCAGCGCCAGCGCGTGTGGATCGCGATGGCGCTCGCGCAGGAGACGGACCTGCTGCTGCTCGACGAACCGACGACGTACCTCGACATCGCGCACCAGGTGGAGGTCCTCGACCTGGTGCGCCGGCTCGCCGCCCCGGCGGCGGACGGCACCCGCGGGCGGACCGTCGTCACGGTGCTCCACGACCTCAACCAGGCCGCCCGGTACGCCGACCACCTCGTCGCCATGAAGGCGGGCCGGATCGTCGCCGAGGGCCGCCCCGGGGACGTCGTCACCGCGGACCTCGTACGCGAGGTCTTCGGCCTGGAGGCGGTCGTCGTCCCGGACCCGGTCACGGGTTCACCGCTCGTCGTCCCCGGCGCACCCTGGTCCCCTCCTCCGCCACCGTCCGGAAAGGCCCACTGACCTGACACCCTCGCCCCGTCCGCTCGTCGCCGGCCCGCTCGCCGTGGCGGCGACGACTCGTCCTCGCCGAAGTGGCGGCGGTACGAGCGCGCCCGGCACAGCGGCGGTACGAACTCGCCGCAGCGGCGGCGGACCGGCGAGCGGGGCACCCGCCGGTCCGTGCGGACCGTCACCCGGCGGCTCCTCACGCCGTCCCGGCCCGGCCGTCCGGACTCAGCGCCCCAGCCGCCGTGAGCGCCACACCAGGTACACCGCCGACGCCACCGCCGCCGTACGGACGACCGCCGGCCACAGCTCGACGATCGCGTCCCCCAGGGCTCCCTCGGCGATCGGGGTCCCCCACCGGCCCTCCGTACGGCCCCACAGCCAGACGAAGGCCCCTGCCACCACCAGGCCCGGCAGGCCCAACGCGACCCACTTGGCCTCGGCTCGCGAGAAGCGGCGGGAGCTGTAGGCGAGGAGCCAGCCGCCCGCGAGCGCCAGCCACGACCCCAGCACGGCTCCGGCCACCAGCAACGCGGCCGCGAGGAGCAGCAGCGGGTGTGCGAACCGGGGGCCGGCGGCCTCCTCGGCCACCGCGGCCACGGGTGTCCGGCGGCGCGGGCGCAGCCGCGACCGCCTGCGCGGGGCCGGGGCGGCGGCCTCCTCGCCCGCACCGGCCTCCTCCGCGACTTCCCGCGGGTCCTCCTCCTCCGGCCGGGGCGGGCCGGGCGGCCTGAGCAGCTCCGGGCTGAGCCCGCCCACGAAGCCCGGCACCGTGGTGTCCAGCTCCCCCGGGCCCCCACCGAAGGGCCCGGTCCCGGTCTGCCACCATTCGGGCCCGTCACCGGTCGGGGTCCGCGCGTCCAGCCCCGCCATGTGCGGAGCCGACGCGGACGGCCAGCCGGGCAGCGGCTCCCCGTCCGGCACTCCCGGACCGGTGGCCGGAGGTCGCGGGCGCGGGTCCGGGGCCGCGGGGCGGGCCGCCTTCCCCGCCGCCGGCCGTTCCTCCCGCACGTCCGTCTCGGCCGGGGGCTCCGCGCCGGCCGACGCGCCCTTGCGTGTCGCGTCTTTGCGGAGCGCGCCCAGCCGTGGCCGGGGCACCTTGCGCGGCTCGGCCGCCGGGGCGTCCGTACCCGTGCGCGGGCGGGGCGGCAGAACCGTCGCTTCTCCCGACTCGGCGGCGGCGGCGACGAGTTCGTCCGGGGAGCCGAGCCGGCCGAGGATGCGCCGGACCACCGCGGGGGAGTCCGAGCCGTCCGCCCCGCGCCGGCGGTCGATCTCGCCCCGCAGCGCCGAGACGAGTCTCATCCGGGCGCCCGAGGACAGCTGTTGCCGCTGAGCCAGGTCACCGACCCGGCTCAGATAGTCGTAGACAAGCTGGTCGCTCTCGATCCCCACGCGATCGTTCTCCCTCTACCCGCCCTTGCCTCGACGGTAGCGTTCCAGCGGCTACCGTGGGACGGATGGGGACGACCACACCACCACGCACGCTCGCCGAAGCTCTGCGCGCCCGGGGCGACGAGGCCCTGGCGGGGCTGCTGCGTGCCCGCCCCGACCTGCTCAGTCCGGTGCCGAACGACATCACCCAGCTGGCGACGCGGGCCGGCACCCGGGCCTCCGTCATCCGTGCCCTGGAGCACCTCGACCGGTTCGCGCTGCAGACCGCGGAGGCACTCGCGGTGGCGCCCGACCCGGCTCCGTACGCCACGCTGCTCGCGCTCCTCACCGGGGACGGCGCCGACGACGGCGACGGGCGGGACGACGCCGCGGCGGCGATCACGGCGGCCCTGCCGACGGCGCTCGGCACACTGCGCGAGCAGGCGCTGGTGTGGGGTGAGGACGAGCGGCTGCACCTCGTGCGCACCGCGCGGGAGTTGCTCGCCCCGTCTCCGCAGCACCCCTCCCCCACCGGTCTCGGCCCGACCGTCGCCGAGGCGACGGCCGGCATGTCGCCCGGCCGGCTCCAGGAGATCCTGGCCGCCGCCGGGCTGCCGGCCACCCACGACCCGGTCTCCGCCGTCGCCTCGCTGAGCGCCCTGTTCACGGACCGCTCCCGGATGGGCGCGCTGCTGGACACCGCCCCGGCCGAGGCGCTGTCCGTGCTCGACCGGCTGGTGTGGGGGCCGCCGTACGGGGAGGTCACGCCGAATCCGGCCCCGCCGGTCCAATGGCTGCGCGATCGCGGGCTGTTGCTGCCCGTGTCGACGCGTACGGTCGTCCTGCCGCGCGAGGCGGCGCTGCACCTGCGGGCCGGCCGCGCCCACCGGGTGCCCGAGCCGGTGCCGCCCGCCCTGGTGGCCGCGGCCGAGCGCGATCCACAGGTTGTGGACAGGGCCGCGGCCGGCCAGGCCTTCACCGCGCTCTCGACCGTCGAGGAACTGCTGAAGCTGTGGAACAACGGCGGGCCGGCCATCCTGCGCGCCGGCGGCCTGAGCGTGCGGGAGCTGAAGCGGGTCGCGAGCGCCCTCGACGTCTCCGAGCCGGTCGCCGCCTTCTGGGTGGAACTCGCCTACGCCGCCGGACTCCTGGCCCCGGACGGCGAGGCCGACGAGCGGTACGCGGCGACACCCGCGTCCGACCAGTGGCTCGACCTCCCCGCCCAGGACCGCTGGACCGACCTCGCCACCGCCTGGCTCGCCGCCACCCGCACCCCGGGCCTGGTCGGCGGCCAGGACGCGAAGGGCCGGGCCCTGTCCGCGCTCGGCCCCGACCTGGACCGCTCGGCCGCGCCCGAGGTGCGCCACCGGGTCCTGGCGCTGTTCGCCTCGCTGCCCCCCGGCACCGTGCCCGACCCGCAGACGCTCCTGGCCAGGCTGCGCTGGGAGCGCCCGCTGCGGGCGGCCGCGTCCGGCTCCTCCTCGCAGGGGAACACCTCCGACCTGCGTTCCCGGATCGCCCTGTGGACGGTCAACGAGGCGGAGCTCCTCGGCATCACCGGCCGCGGGGCCCTCTCCTCCCAGGCCCGCGCCCTGCTCGGCGGCGACACGGCCGCCGCGGCCGCCCGCCTCGCCCCCCTCATCCCCGAGCCGCTGGACCACGTCCTGCTCCAGGCCGACCTGACGGCGGTCGCCCCCGGGCCGCTGGAACGCCCGCTCGCCGACATGCTCTCGGTGCTGGCGGACGTCGAGTCCAAGGGCGGTGCCACGGTCTACCGCTTCACCCCCGGGTCCGTCCGCCGCGCCCTGGACGCCGGCCGGGCGGCGGCGGACCTGCACGCCTTCCTGGCGACCCACAGCCGGACGCCGGTGCCGCAGCCGCTGACCTACCTCATCGACGACGTGGCCCGCCGCCACGGGCACCTGCGGATCGGCGCCGCCTCCGCGTACGTACGCTGCGACGACGAGGCCGTCCTGAACGAGATCCTGGCCGACAAGCGGTCCGCCGTGCTGCGGCTGCGCCGCCTCGCGCCGACCGTCCTGGCCGCCCAGAGCGATCCGGGGGCGCTGCTGGAGGGACTGCGCGAGATGGGCTACGCCCCGGCCGCCGAATCCGCCGATGGCGACGTCCTGATCGCCCGCGCGGGTGCCCGCCGGACCCCTCCCCGCGCGGCCCCGGTCCCCGTCCCCGAGGGCCCGCCCATCCCGGACACGACGTTGCTGACCGCCGCGGTACGGGCCATCAGGGCCGGTGACACGGCTGCCCGGGCCGTCGGCCGGGACTCCCCGGACGCGGTGACGGCCGGGGCGCTCCCCCGTACGTCCCCCGCCGAGACCCTGGCCACGGTGCAGGCCGCGGCGATGACGGGGTCGGCGGTGTGGATCGGCTACGTCAACGCGGAGGGCGCGGCCAGTCAGCGCGTGATCGCCCCGGTGAAGGTCGAGGGCGGCTTCGTCACCGGCTACGACCACACGGCGGACGAGGTCCGCACGTATCCGCTGCACCGGATCACGGGCGTCGCCGAACTGGCCGACGACCAGCCGGCCTGAGGCCGCCCGGACACGCGGACGAACGAAGTCGCCGTTCGCCTCCCGCCGTCCGGGGGCCCTCAGAGGGCGGCACCGCCGAGGCCGGCGGCCTCACGGAGCACGTCGACGAGCATGGGCATGGTGAGCCGGCCGGTGAACGTGTTGCGCTGGCTCGGGTGGTAGCTGCCGAGCAGGTGCAGCTCCTGCCTGTGCTCCGTGGCGGGCAGCACCACGTGCGCCCCGTGGCCGAAGTGGGGGCGGGGCCGCGGCAGCCGCCAGCCCGCCTCGGCGAGCACCGGGAGGACCGCCTGCCAGCCGAAGCCGCCGAGGACGACCACCGCCCGCAGCCCGGGGCTCAGCAGCTCCAGCTCGGCCGCCAGCCACGGACGGCAGGTGTCGCGCTCCTGCGGGGTGGGCTTGTTCGCCGGTGGGGCGCAGTGCACCGGCGAGGTGAGCCGTACGCCGTGCAGGCGCAGCCCGTCCCCGGCGTGGCGGGAGTGCGGGCTCGACGCGAGGCCCGCCTCGTGCAGGGCCGCGAAGAGGAAGTCGCCGGCCGCGTCGCCGGTGAACATGCGCCCGGTCCTGTTGCCCCCGTGCGCGGCCGGCGCGAGCCCGACCACCGCCACCCTCGCGTCCGCGGGACCGAAGCCGGGCACCGGCCGCGCCCAGTAGTCCTCGTCCCGGAAGGCGGCCCGCCTGACCACGGCGACCTCCTCCCGCCAGGCCACCAGCCGGGGGCACGCCCGGCACTGCGCCACCAGCCCGTCCAGCTCCGCCGGCTCGGCGCACCGGTGCGCGTGGTGGGCCGGAAACCCCTGCTCGTCGGGGCCCGGCTCCCGGCCCACCGCCTCCGCTTCGTCCATCAGTCCACGCTAAGCGGTGCCCGGGCGCTCCCGCCCCACCCATGATCCCCACCGCGCGACCCCCGGTCACGGCCCCGATGCGGCACACTGGACGTTTGGCCGTTCGGCGGCCGACCCCCGCGGCGCATCCCAGCAGCAGGGCAGAAGCAGAACAGAAAGGGCCGACGCGCGTGACCGGACCCCTCATCGTCCATGCGATCAAGCCCGATGCGCATACTCAGCACGCCGGAGGTAACAGCGGAAAGCCCCGCCCGGCTGTCTTGCTCGCCGTCGCCGGACGGGGCCGTTCACGGTGGGGATACTCGATGCGCGTGACCAGGGCAGCGTCCTCGTACTTCCTCGCGAACGTGGGGTGCCCGGTCCGTCCGGTGTGGGACATGCACGCGACGTCCACGGCAGCCACATCGGCTGACGGAAGGGCGGACCACCCGCAGTCAGCGGCGAGGCACTGAGCCGAGACCGTGACTTCGCCCTCCGGATGGCTCACGATCCGATGCGGGACGAACCGCAGCACCGTACTCATCGGCCACCGCCACACGGCACATCGGCCCACACGGTCTTGCCCACGTCCCGCCGGTCCACTCCCCACGCGGCGGCCAGCGACGCCACGAGCCGCATCCCATGGCCGCCCTCCCCGTCACCGGCCGGCTGCGCACAGGGCTGACGATCTCCACGCGCGTCGGACACGGCCACACGCACCGCCTCGGGCATGCAGGTCAGCCGCACCTCGAACTGTCGCCCCCTGACGTTCCCGTGCCGTACGGCGTTGGACGCCAGTTCCGCAACGACCAGGGCGATGGCATCGGCTTCTTCGCCTCCCTCAAAGCACCCCGAGTCGGCCAGTTCGACGGTCGCGAAGTGTCTGGCCAACTGGGCGCCTCTCGCGGTTGCGGTGAACCGCCGGACGAAGGTGGGCAGCCCGGTCGAGTCCGTCTCCTGCTGCGTGGTCACGGTCATGCCGTCTCCCCTTCACGGTCATCGTGTTGGCGACGCTAGAAGTCGGCCCGTCCGGCATGCCACGAACTTGCATGAGCTTGCACACCAAATCACCTGCCCTGTTGGGGCATTGACGGCCAACCCACAGTTCAGAGATGGTCGTGCAAGCCCGAGCAAGCACCTAGACCAGGGAGCCCGCCATGGCCGTGGAGTTCGTCGGAATCGACCCGAACACCGACCGGGACCACTGCCCCACCGTGTGGGCCGACACCGACGCCCAGGAGATCCTGTTGCAGGGCTGGAAGCCGAGCCAGGAGACTCAGGCGGACTGCGAGGCGAGCAGCCCCGCGAACGGCCCGGTTCCCGAGACCGAAGCCATCGTCAGGATTCCCGCTCGGATGATTCCGCTGATCAGAGAGGCGTGCGATGCCGTCGAGCGTGCCCAGCTTCGCTGAGCTGCTTGGCCGATGCCAGCGGTCCGCCGTCCACTTGGAGCTGCGCGATTCCTACGCGCCGACGGACCGGTTCGCGGCATGGCAGCGCGGCGAGCGGATCGAGTGGGACGACCGTGATTCCTGGTGGCACCCGTACGACCAGTTGATCTCGGACACCGTGGCCCGGGGTGTGGCGATTCGCAGAGCGCGCGTCGTCTCCGAGCCCGTTTCGGAGTACATCCGGTGGGAGCACTACGTCACCCGCGCCAACGTCACGGCGGGCGAGGACGTCCGGTGGCTACCCCGGCGCCGCGCCACGGACATCCCCCTCCCGGGGAATGACTTCTGGCTCTTCGACGGGACGTTGCTCCGGGTGCACCACTTCTCCGGTGAAGGTGCCGTGGTGGAGGACGAGATCACCGACGACCCGAAGACCGTGAAGCTCTGCTCCAACGCCTTCCAGGAGGTCTGGGAGCGCGCCGTCCCGCATCACTTGTACGAGATCTGACGAAGGCCGGCTCCTTGCACCCACACCCCTCCTCCAGCGTCCAGCAGGCCCGCGAGAACCTGGCGGCCCGCTTGCGCGACATCCGGAAGGACGCGGGGATCAGCGGGCGGGAGCTGGCCGTCCGGTGCGGCTGGTCGGAGTCGAAGTCATCGCGCATCGAAAACGCCAGGACACCGCCATCCGACGCGGACATCAAGGCATGGTGCCGGGCCTGCAACGCCAGTGATCAGGCGCCCGACTTGATCGCGGCAAACCGGCAGTCCGCAGACGCACACGTCCAATGGAGGCGCCTCCAACGGACCGGCCTGCGCCGCCTCCAGGAGTCCACCGGAGACCTGTACCAGCAGACCCGCGCGTTTCGCGTCTACGTCTCCGACGTGATCCCGGGGTTCCTCCAGACACCCGGGTACGCCGCCGCGCTGCTCTCCTCCATCGCCAAGTTCCGGGGAACCCCGGACGACGTGACCGAGGCAGTGGCGGCACGGATGAAGCGCAATGCGGTGGTCGGCAGCGGGGCGCACCGGTTCTCGTTCGTCCTGGAGGAATCGGTGTTGCGATACCGGCCGTGCAGCGCGGAAACCATGGCGGCGCAGCTCGGTCACCTACTGGGGGTTATGGATCTTCCGAACGTCGCCGTCGGCATCGTGCCCTTCTCGGAGCGCCGGACCGTGTGGCCCATGCCCACGTTCACGATCTTCGACGGGACCAGAGTGCACGCGGACACCCTCGACGCTGCCTCCACCCTCACCCAGCCCAGCCAGGTCGAGCTGTACGCCCGAGCATTCGAAGGCCTTTCGCAGGGAGCCGCCCGGGGAGCTGCGGCCCGTTCCCTGGTGGCGACAGCGCTCGCCTCCCTGGGCTGACGCCCTCATCAGCGCCGGATTGGTGCGCCGGCTGAGGCCCGAGCAGCACCGAAGCCCGTACAGGCTCCGGAGTGCCATTACGTTCCGGTCCCCGATCTCCCCGTCAAGAGGGCACTCCCCACCCCTCAACTACCTCGTTCTCACCCGCCGTACAGGCGTTCGCGCAGGTCAAAGCCCCATGGGGGCAGGGAAACGGGCTTACACCCAGCGCGCACATCCCGAGCTTGGGCCGGGATCGCTGGAGGGCCTTTCGCTTGAACTTCGGAGGCACCCTCCCCCCGGCCCCAGACAGCAAAGAGACCGCCCACCCAAGCGGGGCAGACGGTCCCTCGGAGGTATGGACTACTTAGGCGGGCGGGCCCCCGGGACACGCCTACCAGATTCGAGCACTTCGGCCCCCGGCACGGCCTGCGCCCTTCGGCTTCCCCTCGCACCTCCGCCTCCCTTTTACGGTCGACACGTCGCGACTCCTCCACTTCCTCGGCGCACCGCTCGCAATACCTCGCCCACGGCTCACGGCCATGCGGCTGATCGCAGCGATAGCACCGAGGAGGACCCACAGCAGCGCGCACCGCTTCACGGGCCCTGCGAGCGGCCGTCTGCAACTGTGCCGACTCCACACACAACGGCGCGCCGCACGTGGCACGGGCATCACGGGGGCGCTCCCCAAGACACTCCGAACACGTCGCGCGCGTCTCCTCCAGCGCCGGCACAACCCCACCCCTAGTCCTTTTTGTTGATCATGAAAGCTCACGAACACCCCTCCACAGGCCAGTAACTGCAAGGGTCAGAGCCCACAGCGGAACCGACAGCAAAGAGGCAAAGGAGGCGCACATGAGCCACACCCCGGCAACGTCAGTTCGTCATCCCCCCGACGAAAACGCCACCGAATCCGGACGCCCCGACTGTATGCATGCGGGCTGACACCCTCCACCGGATTCCCTGGGCCGCCACGGGGCCCAGGAACGCCGAACGGCCCGCCATCAGGTTTCCCCAGCGACGGGCCGTGAACGGCGCTCAGGCAGGCCTAGAAGAGCTCCAGGTCCCGCGCCACGGCCTGTTGAATGACAGCCTCAACATCCTTGCCGTCGGCGTCCGCACGACGGATCTCACCGTCCTCACCGAAGTGGACCGCCAGGCGGGACGTGTCGAGCCTCGGGCCGCCCTTGCGAGACATGCCGACTTCGACGTAAGCCCCCGCGTTCAGCAACAGGTCTCGCTTCCCCGCCGTGTCGGCGCCGTGCCAGAGCTGTGCGTGCGTCCGGCCCGTGGGGATCTCTTCGACGCCTGCGGGCTTGGCGTGGCGCTGCTTCTCGTTCAGCGACTCAAGCCGCTCCTCCAACTTGGAGTACTGCGCCGCGTACCTCTGCGAGCCTTCCTCACCCTTGAACAGGCCCCGGTCGTACCGGTCTTTCTCAAGCTCCTCCAGTGCTTCCCGGGCCTGCCGGACCTGCGGGCGGAAGTCCTCGCCCACGTGCGTCACCACGCGCACGACAGCGAGCCCGCCGAACGCCGTGAGGAACCTGTCCGTGACGTACTGCTCCATGCCCTCACCGGCGATGCTCACGCCGTAGCAGCCGTTCTCCACACCGGACTGCCGCGCCTTCAACCGGCCGATGCAGCGGTACCGGGTCCGCCCCTTGGCGATGTACGTGTACATCCGGTTCCGGCAGACCGCGCAGTAGACGATCCCGCGCAGCAGCGACGTACCCTCACGGCGCCGGTCACCGGGGTTCGCCCGCCGGCTCAACTCGTCCTGCAATGCCTGCCAGGTGTCCATATCCAGGATCGGCGTGCGGTTGACCAGCGGAAGGCCGTCAGTCATCAGGATCGGCTTGCCGTCCTCGATCACCTGCCCCAGCAACTGGGGGTTGGTCAGCAGGCTGCGCAGCGAGGACGTGTACCACTGCTTCGAGTCGCTGCGCTTGCCCGTGGTCTGGCGAGACGAGTGGCCCGGCGACGGCTTGTCCGAGGCGGTGAGGTCCGATGCGATCTTGAGGAGGGAGTCCTTGTGGAGGACGCGCTCCACGATCCCGTGGATGGTCTCGGCTTCCTCAGGGTTGATCTCCAGGACCTTCCCCGCCCCGTCGGGGTTCGGGACCACTCGGTACCCGTACGGCACTCTGCCGCCCGTGTAGCGGCCTTCCCGGCGCAGGTGTTCGTGGGCGCTGGAGACGCGCATGCCTATGGTGTCCGACTCCAGTTCCGCGAAGACCGCGATCACCTTCGCCATGGCGCGGCCCATGGACGACGTGAGGTCCAGCGGTTCGCTCGCCGACGCCAGGGCCACGCTCGCGCTCTGCGTGATCTTCATGATCTCAGCGAAGTCCACGGTGGAGCGGGCAAGTCGGTCGATCTTGAAGAAGACGATCACGTCGAACTCTGCGAGGCGGGAGAGGACCCGTTGCAGCCCCGGGCGGTCCAGCCCCCGGGAATATCCGGACACGTCGATGTCTTCTTCTACTGCAACGACGTTCCAGCCTCTGGCCTGGCACAACGCCTCGCAGGCAGCCCGCTGGCGCTCTGGCGAGGTAGACTCTTCCGTTTCGCGTGAAAGTCGTACGTAGATGGCAGCGCGCATTCCCGGCGCACTTGCCGAGACGCCTTTTGAGCGTCTGGCACGGGGCAACGCCCGAGCCAAGGCGGGTGTGCTGTCTGTCACGGGACGATCCTACTTCCGGAGGTATGTGTGTCCTGCCTGATCGTCCAGAGCGACAAGACGCTGCTCCTCGAAGTCGACCACGAGCTGGCCGACGCCTGCCGTCGTGTGATCGCGCCGTTCGCGGAGCTGGAGCGTGCGCCCGAGCACATCCACACCTACCGGGTCACCCCGCTCGGCCTGTGGAACGCCCGCGCGGCGGGGCACGACGCCGAGCAGGTCGTCGACGCCCTCGTGGAGTACTCGCGCTACCCCGTGCCGCACGCGCTGCTCGTCGACATCGCCGAGACGATGGCCCGGTACGGGCGCCTCACCCTGTCCAAGCACCCGGTGCACGGCCTGGTGCTGACCAGCACCGACCGGCCCGTCCTGGAGGAGATCCTCCGCTCGAAGAAGATCCAGCCGCTGGTCGGGGCGCGCATCGACCCCGACACCGTGGCCGTGCACCCCTCCGAGCGCGGGCAGATCAAGCAGACGCTGCTGAAGCTGGGCTGGCCGGCCGAGGACCTCGCCGGTTACGTCGACGGAGAGGCGCACCCGATCGAGCTGGACCAGGACGGCTGGGCTCTGCGGCCGTACCAGAAGCAGGCCGTCGAGGGCTTCTGGCACGGCGGTTCCGGCGTGGTCGTGCTCCCCTGCGGTGCGGGCAAGACGCTGGTCGGGGCCGGGGCGATGGCCGAGGCGAAGGCGACCACCCTGATCCTCGTCACCAACACCGTCTCGGCCCGGCAGTGGAAGCACGAACTGGTGAAGCGGACCTCGCTGACCGAGGACGAGATCGGCGAGTACAGCGGTACCCGCAAGGAGATCCGGCCGGTCACCATCGCCACCTACCAGGTGCTGACGACCCGCCGCAAGGGCGTCTACCCGCACCTGGAGCTGTTCGACTCCCGCGACTGGGGCCTGGTCATCTACGACGAGGTGCACCTGCTGCCCGCGCCCGTCTTCAAGTTCACCGCCGACCTCCAGGCGCGGCGGCGCCTCGGGCTCACCGCGACGCTGGTGCGTGAGGACGGACGCGAGTCCGACGTCTTCTCGCTCATCGGGCCGAAGAGGTTCGACGCCCCGTGGAAGGAGATCGAGGCCCAGGGCTACATCGCGCCCGCCGACTGTGTCGAGGTCCGCGTCAACCTGACGGACTCGGAGCGGCTCGCGTACGCGACGGCCGAGGCCGAGGAGAAGTACCGGTTCTGCGCGACGACCGCGACGAAGCGCAAGGTCACCGAGGCGCTCGTGCGCAAGCACCAGGGCGAGCAGACCCTCGTCATCGGGCAGTACATCGACCAGCTCGACGAGCTCGGTGAGCACCTGGACGCGCCGGTGATCAAGGGCGAGACCACGAACGCGCAGCGGGAGAAGCTGTTCGGCGCGTTCCGGGAGGGCGAGATCAGCGTGCTGGTCGTGTCGAAGGTCGCGAACTTCTCGATCGACCTGCCGGAGGCCACGGTCGCCATCCAGGTGTCGGGGACGTTCGGCTCCCGCCAGGAGGAGGCCCAGCGGCTCGGCCGGGTGCTGCGGCCGAAGGCGGACGGGCACGAGGCCCGGTTCTACTCGGTGGTCGCCCGGGACACGATCGACCAGGACTTCGCGGCGCACCGCCAGCGGTTCCTGGCGGAGCAGGGGTACGCGTACCGGATCGTCGACGCGGACGAACTGCTCACGGAGAGCTGACGCGGCCGGTGTGAAGCGGCCGGTGTGACGCGCACGCTCCCCGGCCGGGGAGGGGTCTCCGGCCGGGACGGTGTGTCCCCCGCCGGGGCGATGTCCCCCGGCGGGCCGGGGCAGGCGCTTCACGGCCCGCAGGCTGTTGCGGGGCGCGGACCGTGCGGACCGCAGACCCGGGTGCGTACGTCGTCGTCCCGGCCCGGGCGCGGGCC
>NZ_JBEXWB010000143.1:0-15052 GCF_040629645.1 Streptomyces sp. NPDC005899
CCCGCCGCTCCCCGTCGCGCCCCGAGGCACCGTGGGCGGCGGGTGGCGCGTCGGGGGCCGCCGAACCCTGCGCGGCGGGGACGGGCCGGGGCCGCGCGGAGACGGCCTGCCTTCCCGGGGTGTGCGGTGCGGCCGGCACCGACACACAGCCGGTCGCGCACGTGAGGACAACGACCGCCAGCACCATCGACCGCAGATTCATGCCCTGCTCAACGACGATCCGCCCGCCCGGACACGTCGCGGGGAGGTTCCCGCAGCCGAGGTTCCACCCGCCGCTTCCCGCTCGGCCCTCCCGGTGCGCGGGCGCCTCGCCGTGTCCGTGTCCTCGGCGGGACACCCGCGCACCGGGGCCGCGGCGGACGACGGTACGCCGACCGCCACTTCAGGCGCCTGCCGGCAACGGGCGCCGGAGCAGGTAGACGGCGGCGGTGGACACCAGCACGGCCATGCAGGCGATGAACACCAGCCCCGCCCCTTCCAGACCGACGGGGCCGACGAGGACCCCCACGCCGATCACCGGCAGGGAGATGCCCGCGTAGGCCACCACGAACAGCGTCGAGATCACCGCCGCACGCCGGTCCCCCGGCGAGGCCCCCGCCACCGCGGACACCGCCCCGCGGAACGCCAGCCCTTGCCCTGCGCCCCCGACGAGCGCGCTCGCCACCACCAGCGGCAGCGACTCCCACCACAGGGCGCCGGCCAGCAGGGCCAGCCCCGTCAGGAGGAGCGCGCAGCCCAGCGGCAGTGACCGGCGCACACCGAGCGGACCGACGGCGGCCTGTCCGGCGATCGAGGCGAAGAAGGCCAGCGCGACCACCAGTCCGCTCACCGCGTGGCTGGACACGGCCAGGGCCTCGGCCAGGAACGCCGGGCTGACCGATGTGAACACCCCGAACAGCGCGAACCCCACGAAGGAGGCGATCGCGGCTGGTCCGAACACGGCCCTGACCTCAGACGGCAGGGCGGGCCACCGGGGCCGCACGGTGCTCAGCGGCCCGAGGTCGTCCACTGTCTCGCGCAGGCCCAGCAGGACGGCGGCCGAGCCCGCCAGCAGGGCCAGGTGCACGGCGAACGGCAGGTGCAGGGGCCAGGGGGCGTACTGGGCGAGGATGCCGGCGAGCAGCGGACCGCAACCGAGCCCGCCCATGTTGGCCGCCGTCGCCACGAGCGAGGCCCTGGAACCGCCGCCGCCCGGCGCCAGTTCCATGACGTAGGCGGTGGCAGCCCCGGTGAACAGGCCCGCGGACAGGCCCGACAGCAGGCGCCCGGCGTACAGCCAGGCCGTGCCCTCCGCGCCGAGGAAGCACACGGCGCTCGCGGCGGCGCAGCCAAGACCCGCCAGCAGGACCGGCCGCCTTCCCACGGCGTCGGAGGCGTTGCCCACCGCCAACAGCACTCCGATGACGCCGAAGGCGTAGACGGCGTACACGAGGGTCACCACGAGTTCGGAGAATCCGAACTCCTGCCGGTAGAGGCCGTAGAGGGGGGTCGGAAGCGTAGTACCGGCCATGCAGACGGCGAACACCGCCCCACCGAGGTAACACTGGCGCCAGCCCGGGCGATCACTGTCCATGCCGCCGACGGTAGTTGCCCGCGCCGTCGGCGGCCGGCGCGGCGTGCCGGTCGCGCCCTGCCGGCGTGCCGGGCAGGTCACGGCCCGCGGGGCCGGGGCATGTTCCGGATCCTTTCGACCCGCTTCCGTGTGCCCGGCCACTGCGATGCGCCGGTACGCCCGCGAATACGTCACCGCCGAGCACGTCCGCACGTGGGAACGCACGGGACGCCGCCGAGCCGAATCCGGTTGGCCCTTACCACTCCGGGTGACAGAGTGAACGGGTGATCGACGAACTCCCTGCCGGGCTGACGGCTCGGCACATGGCTCCGGACGACCATCCGCGGGTGCTCGAGGTGCTGGACGCGTGGTGGGGCGGCCTGAAGGGCGAGGCGGGCTCGATGGAGCGTGCGCTGCTCCTTCCCCGGCTGTACTTCCAGCACTTCACCACCACCAGTTACCTGATCGAACGCGACGGTGGGGAGATCGCGGCCTTCCTGGTCGCCTTCCTGTCGCAGACGGAACCCGAGGTGGCCTACGTGCACTTCGCCGGCGTCGATCCCGCACTGCGCGGGCAAGGGCTGGGACGGGCCCTGTACCGGGCCTTCTTCGCGCTCGCCCGGTCGCGGGGCCGCCGTCACGTGCACTGCGTCACCAGCCCCCAGAACACCGCGTCGCGGGACTTCCACACCCGGCTGGGGTTCACCGCCTCGGCCGTGCGGGCGGACTACGACGGGCCGGGCCTCGACCGGGTGGCCTTCAGCATCGATCTCGTCGCGGACGATGCGGGAGCGCGGGCCTCATGAACGCGGACACGCGGATCTGCTTCATCGGGGACTCCTTCGTGCAGGGGGTGGGCGACCCGGAATACCGGGGGTGGGTGGGCCGCGTGCTGCAGGAGACCGACGGGGAGGTCACCGCCTTCAACCTCGGCATCCGCCGCGACACCTCCGAGGACGTGCTGCGCCGGTGGCGGCAGGAGGTGCTGCCGCGCACGCTCCCCGGTGGCGACAACCGGCTCGTCGTTTCGTTCGGCAGCAACGACACCGTGCGGGAGAACGGCTCGGTGCGCGTCGGACCGGACCGCTGCGTGCGGAACCTGGCCTCGATCCTGGACGACTGCCGACGCGACAGCGTCCTACCTCTCGTCGTCGGCCCACCGCCCGTCGCCGGCGCGGGCGAGGACCATCTGACACGCGCCACACGACTCGCCGACGCGATGGCCGCCCTGTGCCGGTCGCGGCACGTGCCGTTCATCGGCACGACCGCGGAGCTGGCCGGCGATGCCACCTGGACCCGGGAAGCCCTGGCCGGCGACGGCGCGCACCCGGGCGGTGGCGGTTACCGGCGGTTGGCCGACATCGTCCTCGCCTCGCAGTGGCACGCGTGGACGGCCCGCCCGGCCACCTGAGCGACAGGACCCCGGCCCGCCCCGCCCCCGTGCTCCCGCCCCGCACGCGGGGCACGGAGCCACGCGGCTCGTCCCCTGCCGCGGGTGCTGAGCTCGCGGGAGGCCGGGGTGCACCGGTCCGGCCGTCAGCTCACGCCTCCCGCCAGAGTGCCGGTACCGACGGCGGCTCCCAGCCCGGCTGGGCCGTGTGCGGCTGGAGGCAGGCATAGGCACGGCCGGCGTAGGTGACCCGGTCTCCCGCCCGGTACGCGGTGCCCACGGCCCAGGTCCCGCCCGGCGGGGTGGGAGTGGGACCCGGGCCCGGGGACTGCGGGACGTCGAGGACGAAGTCGAACGCCGCCTCCCGGCCGCCTCCGCCGTCGCGCACCGTCATGAGCAGCCGCGCGTCGAAGATCGTGTCGGTGTTGTTGCGTGGCTCGTTCGGGAAGTAGAGCTGCGTGGTCAGGACCGGCCGGCCGGGCGCCTGCAGCTTGACGTGGAGATGGCGAGTGCGTCCCGGGTACAGGCCCGGCACCACGGTGGTGAGCGCGAAGGAGCCGCGGGAGTCGGTGAACTGGTGCCCGCGCAGCCGGAAGCCCCTGCTGTCGTAGGCACCGTTCGTGTCGGCCTGCCAGAAGTCCAGCAGGACGCCGGACAGGGGGAGGCAGGCGCGGCCGAAGACGTAGCCGGTCACGGTGAGCGGGGTGCCGGGCAGGCCGGGTTCCAGGAGGCTGGTGCGTTGTGGTGAGTTCGGTTTGAAGTACGGGCCCTCCGTCTGCTGCGGGGTGGGATCGTCACCGTCGTCGCACGACGGGGTGAGCTGCGGTGCCGTACCGCTTGCCGCCGCACCGCGGGCGAGGGCCGGGCCGCCGGCCAGGGCGACGGGGATCACGGCGGTGGCCGCGAGTGCCGCGCGCAGCACCGTCTTGCGGTGGATGAGCCGGGGAGGATCCGTTTCGTGTCCGGTGCCGGACCCGTCCGTACCGGCGCTGTGCGTGCCTGTTTCGTCCATGTCTCCTCCTTGTGGGGGGGGGCTTGGCTACCGAAACTAGGCGGGCGCGGGAGGGGTTTCGAGGGACTGGTGAGGGCGGCTGTGGTGTTTTCGGAAGGCTCCGGGACTGCTGCCGGTCTCACGCCGGAAGAACCGGCCGAAGTAGGCGGGGTCACCGAACCCGGCGCGGGCGGCGACCTGCCGCACGGGTAACTCGGTATGAGCGAGGAGCTGTTGCGCCAGATACACGCGGGACTCGATGAGCAACCGCCCCGGTGGCCGGCCGGTGGCCGCTCGCACCGCCTGGGTGAGGTACCCGGACGTGACTCCCAGGCGGCCGGCGCACTCGTGCACGGTCCAACCTGCCGCCTCGGGACCGGCGATGAGCCGTGTGAAGGCCTCGGCCACGGCGGCCGCCCGTCCCCGGGCGCGCTGCTCGCGGCCCTGACCGTCGCGGTCCGGGAGCCGGGCGGCACGTATGACGAGCACGTGGAGCAGGGACCGCAGGACGCTCTCGTGTCCCGGCGCACGCTGCCGTTGCTCCGCGACCAGTTCGGCGATCGTGCACCGGATCGACCGGTCGTCCTCAGCGTCCAGGCCGAACCAGCGGCCCGTCCCGAGTGCCCGCAGCACCTCGCGGTCGCCGGGGTGATCCACCAGGAAGTCGTCGGTGAACAGCACGAGCGACCCCTCGGGGCCCCGGCCGCCCTCCCAGTGGTGCACCTGACCGGGCAGGATCACGCCCAGTTGCGGGGGCCTCACCGGCCATCGGGCGAGATCGACGACGTGGGCTCCCGAACCGGCGCGCACGTGGACCATCTCGTAGAAGGTGTGCCGGTGCGGACGGGTCCACCGGGACAGCGGTCCCACCTCCTCGAACGAGCCCGCCGCGAAGGGCGGGGCGCCGGGCCCGGCCACCTCCAGCCGGTGCAGTGGCACGTCCCCCGCACCGGTGGGCGGGGTCGGGACTCCCGGTAGGACGGTGGTGCTGCGCATCGGTTGCACTCCTCTCGCGGACACCGGCCGGGTCGGCAGATCCATGCCCGCCCTGGTCTGTACCAATCCTGTGCCCGCTGTCCCTGGCCGTCGTGACCTCCGGCATCCCCGAGGCGGCCGGGTGTTCCTGCCCGGGTGAGATCTCTGGGCGAGGGCCGGTCGCATGAGCCGGGTCCGTGGCGATGAGCGACCGGCCGGCGCCCACGAGCGTGCCCGCCTGCACCCCACTCCACCGGGGCAACGGGCCCGCCCGTACGGCGGTTTCGCGCGTCGGCTCACGCGGACGGCGTGGCCGGCGGTCTAGAAGTCCAGCTCCACGTAGTCGATGTCGGTGAATTCGACCTGGAGGCCGGGAGCGCGGCGGCCGCTGTCCTTGAAGTACTGCTCCTGGAGCCCTTCGGCGATGACCACCCGGAGCTGCTGCTCGGAGGCACCGGCGGCCTGGGCGTCGAAGAGGCGTGCGGCGTACTCCGCCGGCAGGTGCTGGGTGATACGCCGGACGCGCCCGTCGTCGGTCGTGCCCGGCGCGGCGCTGAAGCCGAAGCGGGCCCTGGTCTCGACGACGATGCCGGTGGTCGACGCGGCGGTCCTCTTCGCCCGCTCCCTCACCCGTGGCTGCCACCGCCGGCGGACTTCTCCGGCGAGACGCGCGGCGAGGTCCGGCCGCGGTGTCCTGATCTGGTTGCGGACGTAACGCTCCACCGTGCGCTGGGAGATGCCCAGGGCCCGGGCCACGGCTCTCGTCCCCTTGAGCTGCTTGACCAGATAGCGCATCTGAGCGCCGGCCGACTTGGGTGCCGGTCTGGTCGCGGTGTTCGCCACCGCCTTGTCGAGGCTCTCGCCCAGGATGCCCATGCGGATCCCCTACTCCCCCGTCTCCTGGTCGTCGTGCTCGTCGCCCTTGATGTGACGCGCCGGGTTCAGGCCCTGGTCGAGCATCCCCACGGCCCACAGAGTGTCCCGGGTTCCCTCGTGCTTGACCATGCCGGGTGACACCCCGAGCCGGAAGGTGCCGGGTGCCGGCTTCCCCTCGGCGGTACGCGGCAGCACGTCCAGGGGGCTGGGGCCGTCCGAGAGGTAGACCGCGCAGTCGGAGAGCAGGGCGATCGGCAGGAGGGCGTCGTCCTGGAGGGTCAGGCGGCCGGCCGGCGGCGGGCCCTGCTGGGTGGCGAGGGCCGTCTTGAGCAGCTTGCGGTGCATGTTGACCCGCGCGGCCGAGATGACGGCGGCCCGGATGTCGGGCCGCCACGTGGGACGCTCCAGGGCGGGCCAGCGTTCCCCGAACCTGTACCGCGCTCCCTGGGGGCGTTCTCGCAGTTTCCCGATGCCTCCCTTGACCGTCGACTTGATCGCCGAGAGGACCGCCGCCGCACCCGGATCGGTCTCCTTGTGCCGCCGCATGGCCGCCAGGAACTCCTCCTCCGGCATGCCGGACGTGACACCGAGGTCGGCCATCGTGGTCTTGTACGCCTCAGCGAGACGGGCGTACCAGGGATCCAGGTAGGGGCCGGCCTCCGTGCGCACCCATGCCTCCGACGGCCGGATCCGTACCGGCAGCCGGTAGGTGTCGACGAGCTCCTGGGCGTAGGCGACGGTCGGGGTCGCGTACCAGGCGGGGCCGTCGGGCCGGGCCCCGTGAGACGTGAAGGGGGACGGCAGGCGCGGATCGAGCTCGATGCCCGACAGGTCGACCAGCCAGGAGCCGGGCGTCTTCTTGTCGAAGGCGGGAGCGGTGACGTGCACGGGACCGCCGAGGCCCACCACCAGCCGGTTGGCGGCGGCGAGGAACGCGGTGTTCACGTCGATGCCCACGGCGTAGGGCCGGAGGCATTCGGCGTCGGTGAGGAGCTGCGGGTCCCGTGTCCACTCGTACGCCTCCTCGTCGAGGACCTCGGCGGGAGTGCGGGTGTGGGTGCGCGCGTGGAGGGTGGCCACGACCGGGTGCTCCGAAGGGGCTTCGTCCACCGCTACCACTCCGCGTCCCCTCCGGGTCTGTCCAACAGGCGGCGGGACGGGCAGGTGGCGGAACGGGCAGGTAGCGGGGCCCTGCCGAACGCTTGGTGCGCCAAGCCGAGCGCGTCAGCGAAACATCATCAGAACGTTACCGGGGGCGAGCACGCTGCGGTGGGGAGGCTTGCCTTCGCGCTGTCGGGGGCCAGTTCAGTCGGCCCTCACTCATCTAGGGAAATCATGTTGCGCAACACAACTGAACGAAGATCATCCTGGCAGGCTCGGCGGCGGGTGCTGGGGAGTGTCGCCGGTGTGACGGCTGCTGTAGCGGCCCTGGCCGCTCCGGCCCCCACCTCCGTCGGCTCCCAGCCGAAGTCCGGCCAGGAGCTGGCGCAGGAGTCGGCACACGGAGCCACCGTGGCCCCGACACTCGCGCGGGATCCGGTCAACGCACAGGTGGCGGGCCCGATGTCCCCCGGCTCCTCCCCCGTGGCGGAGACACCGGGCGTTCCTGCTGCCTTCGCCTCATGGGACCAGCTGCGCCGCGTTCAGGGAAAGATGAACGAGACGGCCGACGCGCTGGAGCACTCGGCAGGCCAGAGCGAGGGCAGTGCATTCGCCGGGGTGATCGCCGCGCCCGAGGACAAGCGCGTCATCGTGTACTGGCACGGTGCGTTGACACCGGCCGCCAAGGCTGCCGTCGCACGCAGCGCCACGCCGGTCGTGGTCAGGTCGGCCAAGTACTCGGTGAAGGATCTGTCTGCGGCATCGGCGCGGGTGGCGCAGCGGGCGAAGTCGGCGGATGTGCAGCTCGCGAAGGTGATACGACCGCAGGACGGCAGCGGGCTGCGGGCGTCGGTAGTGGGGGGCGAAGCCGAGGCGGCGCGGTTGCGGCAGGCCGTGGCGTCTGTAGGCGTACCGGTGAAGGTCACCCCCGGCGGGGAGGTTCAGACCAGTCTGGCCGATCCTTCGCGGAACACCGATCCCACTGCGGGGGGTGCGCAGATGATCTCCCCGGTCTGCAGCACGGCGTTCGCGGCCAAGTACCAGGGTCGGGAGGTGATGCTGACGGCCGACCACTGCTTCAGTCCCGGTTCGGGCATCGAGAGATACGTCGTGGACTCGACCGGGGGGCGGGCGCCGCAGCCTTTCGGTACCCGGGTTTCACCGAAGGTCGAGGGGCCGGTCGTCGACGTAGCAGCCCTGCAGCCGTGGAGCGGAACCCAGTTCGAGCCTCGGATCTGGACCGGGTCCGCTGCCGACGCAGGGAGCAGTGGGCAGAAGAAGACCTGGGTCAACGGTGCGATGCTGCCTCAGAAGGGCAACTGGATCTGCAACGACGGTTCCCGCTCAGGGATGGTCTGCAACATCCAGATCACCGACCGGAGCGAGGACTACTTCGCCAAGGGGCCGGACGGCAACGGCAATGAGGTGATGCATCACTATCGGTGGGGCTGGGACGCGAAGAAGCGGGTGACCAGCAAGGACAGCAGTCCAGTCGCCGGGCGGCGGGGCGACAGCGGTGGCCCCGTCATCCTGTCCACGGGGCGGGACGACACAGGCACTGAGCCCAATGCGTTTGCCATGGGCATCGTGTCGGCAAGTGCCGGCGCGGGCTTCACATGTCCTACAGGTGTGCGGACCATCTGCTTCAAGGCGATCACCTTCGTCGGAATCGACGACGCTCTCAACTACCTGGGGAATTCATCGCTCACAGCGGTCGATTTTCCCAATACCACGGCTCGGAGGGATCTGAACTTCCAGGGGCATGCACCCACCCCCGCCCCCGCACCCACCCCTGAAGTGCATGAACACACGGAACTGGTAGCTGCCAACGGCACCGCACTCGGCTACGACTCCCGGCTCGGAAAGCTCACCGGCGAGATTCCGGGCGACCGGGAAGCCGACTGGGCGGTACAGCAGGCCACCGACGGCGGATGGTACTTCCAGAACCTCGCCTCCCCCCTGCAGAACTTCGGGATATCGGCTGCAACAGGAATGCAGATCGTCAGCGTGGGCGGCGACGAGGTGCAGATCCAGATCCAGCAAGGTGTCTGCCTGCATCTCGAAACCGATATCGCTCAAGCCGAGACAGCCTCGACCGCGCTCCCGGCGCCGTGCGACATCAACGACATCGACCAGAGATTCACGCTGATCCCCGTGACCAATGACCTCGCCGATCCCACAGAGCTGCCGCCCCCTTCCCAGGGGAGGATGAACCTGCCGTCTTCCGAGCACACCAAGCCGGTTCCCCGCCTCAGTGTCATGCCGCTGGGCGACTCGATCACCCTGGGTGTGGGCAGCGGCACCCGCACCGGATACCGTCCCGGGCTGGCGAACCGGCTGGCCGGGGCCGCTGACACCGTGGAGTTCGTCGGCTCGCAGACCGATGCCGACGGCACTCGCCATGAAGGCCACTCCGGCTGGCGCATCGACCAGCTCCAGGCCAATATCGAGACCTGGCTGGCCGAGGCGAAACCCAACGTCATCACGCTGCACATCGGCACCAACGACATGAACCGCAGTTACCAGGTGAGCACCGCACCCCAGCGCCTCGGTGGCCTCCTCGACCAGATCAACGCGGCCTCACCCGACACCGCGATCGTGGTGGCTTCCCTGGTTCCCGCCACCGACCCCGCGGTGCAGGCCCGCGTCAACGCCTACAACAAGGCGATACCCGACGTCGTCGCGGCCCGTACTTCCAAGGGATTCCGGATCACGCAGGTCAGCATGGGCGCTCTCACCACCGCTGACCTCAACGACAACCTCCACCCCAACAACGCCGGTTACGTGAAGATGGCCGACGCCTTCCAGAACGGCATCGCGACCCTCGCCCGCAACGGCTGGATCAAGGAGACCGTCGAAGTCAAGCCCGCCCCGCCCAAGCGGGCGGCGAACGTCGGCGACTACGACGTCGACATCAACGGGGACGGTCTGGCCGACTACCTGGTCGTCGACGACAACGGCGCCACCCGCGCGTGGCTCAACACCGGCCCGGGGAAGTGGAGCGACCAGGGTGTCATCGCCACCGGCTCGGCCACTTGGACCGACAACCAGGTTCGCTTCGCCGACGTCGGCGGCGATGCGAGGGCCGACTACCTCGTGGTCGAGCCCAACGGCGCCACCCGCGCCTTCATCAACCAGGGCGGAGACGGCCGGGGCGGATGGCTGGACAAGGGTTACATCGCCACCGGCTCCCCCAACTGGACCGGCGACCAGGTCCGCTTCGCCGACATCGGCGGCGACGCCCACGCCGACTACCTGGTAGTCGATGCCGACGGCGCCACCCGCGCCTGGCTGACCACCACCGACGCCACCACCGGCACCATCAAGCTGACCGACCAGGGAATCATCGCCAGCGGCTCCGCTGCTTGGACCAGCGATCAGGCGAGGTTCGCCGACGTCGGCGGCGATGCGAGGGCCGACTACCTCGTGGTCGAGCCCAACGGCGCCACCCGCGCCTTCATCAACCAGGGCGGGAACGGCCGGGGCGGATGGCTGGACAAGGGTTACATCGCCACCGGCTCCCCCAACTGGACCGGCAGCCAGGTCCGCTTCGCCAACACCGGCGGCGACGCCCACGCCGACTACCTCGTCCTCGACACCAACGGCAGCATCCATGCCTGGCTGACCACCACCGACGCCACCACCGGCACCATCAAGCTGACCGACCAGGGAATCATCGCCACGGGTACCGGAGCCCCCAGCGACCGCGTCCGCATCTGACGCCGACAGACAGTCACCCCCGCCCGGGCGTCCCCGCGCACACCACGCTGGGACGCCCGGGCAGGCCCGTTCCAGGGGCGATGCCGTTGCATTACGGTCCGGCCGTTCTCGGTCGGTGGATGAGAACGGCCTGGCCGGGGGTGTCGGTGGGTTGTGGCCGATGTCGGTGCTCGGCTCTGCCGGAAGCAATCACTCAACCTTCGCTGAGAATCACTCGACATCCGGTGCGACAGGTCACGCGGCTCTCGCCCTCCGCGGCAGGACGGCCGCACTCCCCCGCCCGCCGCGCCTCCCCGCCGCCGGCGGTGCGGGGCGACGGCGGCTCCCAGGCTCCCACCCACCCCGCCGGGGTCGGGTGTGCCACCGCGGACCCTCGGCCGCCGGCCGGCCGATCAGGAATCGAGAAGCGCCGCCACGGGGCCGGGACTAGCGTGGTCCCCATGCGCAGCACCCGGCACCCGGCCGCTTCCCGCACGGCGGACAACAAGTCACGAGGGCCGGAACGCCCCGAGGAGTCACGAGGACGGGTGCGCGGTGGATCACCGAAACGACCGTGCGGCCGGCCACGACCGGACATACTTCTCGGCGTCGACGGGGTCCGGGCCGCGAGGTGCCGCCGGAAAACCGTCCACGCAGGCCCCTGTGAACAGGAGAGATGATGAGCATGGCCCCGAGAACCGGCCCGCGGCCGCCCGCGCTCCACGATGCCGACAGCCATGAGCTGATCCGCGTGCACGGCGCGCGCGTGAACAACCTCAGGGACGTCAGCGTAGAAATCCCCAAGCGTCGGCTGACCGTGTTCACCGGCGTGTCCGGCTCGGGGAAGAGCTCGCTGGTGTTCAGCACGATCGCCGCGGAGTCGCAGCGGCTGATCAACGAGACCTACAGCGCCTTCGTGCAGGGGTTCATGCCCACGCTGGCACGGCCCGAGGTCGATGTGCTCGACGGCCTGACGACCGCGATCATCGTCGACCAGCAGCGGCTCGGCGGCGATCCGCGTTCCACGGTCGGCACCGCCACCGATGCCAACGCGATGCTGCGCATCCTGTTCAGCCGGCTCGGGAAGCCGTACGTCGGTCCGCCCGGCGCGTTCGCGTTCAACGTCCCCTCGGTCAGGGCCAGCGGCGCGATCACCGTCGAGCGCGGCAACAAGAAGGCGGTCAAGGCGACCTTCACCCGGACCGGCGGCATGTGCACGGGCTGCGAGGGCCGGGGCACGGTCTCGGACATCGACCTCACCCAGCTCTACGACGCCTCGAAGTCGATCGCGCAGGGCGCGTTCACGATCCCCGGCTGGAAGTCGGACAGCTTCTGGACCGTACGGCTCTACGCGGAGTCCGGCTTCCTCGACCCGGACAAGCCGATCGGCGAGTTCACCGAGAAGGAGATGCGGGACTTCCTCCACCGCGAGCCGACGAAGGTCAAGGTCGAGGGCGTGAACCTCACCTACGAGGGCCTGATCCCCAAGATCCAGAAGTCGATGCTGTCCAAGGACCGGGAGGCGATGCAGCCGCACATCCGCGAGTTCGTGGACCGTGCCGTCACCTTCACCACCTGTCCCGAGTGCGACGGTACGCGCCTCAGCGAGGCCGCCCGGTCGTCGAAGATCGGGGGCATCAGCATCGCCGACGCCTGCGCGATGCAGGTCAGCGATCTGGCCGCGTGGGTCAGGGGCCTGGCCGAGCCGTCGGTGGCGCCGCTGCTCACGGCGCTGGGGCAGACCCTCGACTCGTTCGTGGAGATCGGGCTGGGCTACCTCTCGCTCGACCGGGCGTCGGGCACCCTGTCGGGCGGTGAGGCCCAGCGCGTCAAGATGGTCCGCCATCTCGGCTCCTCACTCACCGACGTCACCTACGTCTTCGACGAGCCCACGATCGGTCTGCACCCCCATGACATCCAGCGGATGAACGACCTGTTGCTGCGACTGCGGGACAAGGGCAACACCGTCCTCGTCGTGGAGCACAAGCCGGAGACGATCGCCGTCGCCGACCATGTCGTCGATCTCGGCCCGGGAGCCGGCACGGCGGGCGGGACCGTCTGTTTCGAGGGCACCGTCGACGGCCTGCGGAAGGGCGGCACCGTCACCGGCCGCCACTTCGACGACCGTGCCACGCTCAAGGAGAAGGTGCGCGAACCAGCCAGCGCGCTGCGGATCCGGGGGGCGTCGGCGCACAACCTGCGCGGGGTCGACGTCGACGTGCCGCTCGGGGTGCTCGTCGTCGTCACCGGCGTCGCCGGCTCCGGCAAGAGCTCGCTCGTGCACGGGTCGATCCCGGCGGGTGAAGGGGTCGTCTCGGTCGACCAGGGCGCGATCAAGGGGTCACGACGGAGCAATCCGGCGACGTACACGGGGCTGCTGGACCCGATTCGCAAGGCGTTCGCCAAGGCCAACGGCGTGAAGCCGGCTCTCTTCAGCGCCAATTCGGAGGGCGCCTGCCCCACCTGCAACGGTGCCGGCGTCGTCTTCACCGACCTGGCGATGATGGCCGGTGTCTCCGCCCCGTGCGAGGACTGCGAGGGGAAGCGGTTCCAGCCGGCGGTCCTGGAGTACCGCTTCGGTGGCCGCGACATCAGTGAGGTGCTCGCGATGCCGGTGGCCGAGGCCGAGAGGTTCTTCGGCGGCGGCGAGGCGCACACACCCGCCGCCCATCGCATCCTCGTGCGGCTCGCCGACGTCGGCCTGAGCTATCTCAGCCTCGGCCAGCCGCTCACCACGCTTTCCGGAGGCGAGCGGCAGCGACTCAAGTTGGCCATGCACATGGCGGAGAAGGGCGGTGTCTACGTCCTCGACGAGCCGACGGCCGGTCTCCACCTCGCCGACGTCCAGCAGTTGCTCGGCCTGCTCGACCGGCTCGTCGACTCCGGCAAGTCCGTCATCGTCGTCGAGCACCACCAAGCGGTCATGGCGCACGCCGACTGGATCATCGACCTGGGACCCGGCGCCGGCCACGACGGAGGCCGGATCGTCTTCGAGGGCACACCCGCCGATCTCGTGGCGTCCAGGGCCACCCTCACGGGCGAGCACCTCGCGCAGTACGTCGGCGGGTGAGCGCGGCCTGAGACGGGGCGACGCACGGCGGACACGGTTGCCTTGGCGCGCAGATCAACTTAGCGTTCCTAAGGCCTACTCGGGGCGTGAAGCCACCACGGGAGCCGCACAGTCGGCCGGGCCGCCGCTTCGGCGTGCTCGCACTCGTGCCCTCCGCGAGCCTCGGGTCAGCCGTGACAACAACGAGCGGCGGGAGGACGCGGCCGCACGGCGTCCCTCCGCCGCGTGTCGTGCGCCGTCCTCCCGCCGCCTGCCGCGCGCCGAGGGCAGCGCGCCCTCCAGGGAGACCAGCACACCATGTCCACGCCCGACCTCCGTGCCCGCCGGGCTGCCGCCGACACCGGCGCACGGGCCGGCACGGTGGCCGGTCCCGGATCACCCGTCACCTCGGCGCCGCTCGTCCCGGGCCTGTACCAGTCCGCCTACTCCGCTCGGAACGACGTGTTGTGGGCCACCGCCGCCGTGGGGCAGCCCCCGGCCCCCCTCACCAGCTCGCGCCTGCTCAGGATCGACCCGGACACCCTGGAGGTAGAGGCGGCGTACTCCCCTCCCGTCACGGACACCGTCGAGGCCGTCTACGGCATCGACGTGGACGACGAGCACAACACCGTCTGGGTGACCGACACCCGCAGCAACTCCGTCGCCGTCTACAGCCAGCGGACGGGCGAACACCTCGCGACCCGCCACGACGTCGCCCACGCCCGCGAGGTCGTCGTCGACGAGCGGCACGACACCGTGTGGGCCAGCGCCTTCGGCGACGGAACGCTCGTCGCTACGACAGCCGTACGTTCGAGGAGACCGGACGCGTCACCGTGGAGGGTGCCGGGCCGACGGGGCTCGCGCTGGACGAGCGGACGGGCACGGTGTACGCCTCCGATCACACCCACAGCAGGATCATGCAGGTCACCCGGGGTTCCCGTGACCCGCGGCTGATCCCCACCGGACAGGGGCCGTTGTCGATCGCCCTGTCCGCCGACGGCCGTACCGCCTACACCGCCGACCAGACGGCGGGCACCGTGTCGGTCGTCGACCTGCGCGGAGGCCGGGTCATCAGGTCCGTGGCCACCGGGGCGGTGCGAAGTCCGTGGCGGCCGACCCGTGTTCGGGCCGCGTCCTGGTGGCCAACCGCCTGGCGGCGAGCGTGTCGCTCGTCGATCCGCGGGCGGGGACCGTCGTTCGGACGGTGACCTCCCAGGCGTACCCCAACCACGTCGAGGTGGGCGAGGGCGGAACCGCCTACGTCGTCGACAAGTCCGGCCACGGGCCCGCCGGTGAGGACGGGATCACCCGGATCCGTCCGGACGCCGGGCACGCTCCCCGCCCCGGCAAGTCCGGTCCGCGCCCGGGCTGCTGAGCGCGACCGTACCGGCAGCCGGGCCCGGGAACACGGACGCTCGC
>NZ_JBEXWB010000144.1:0-15004 GCF_040629645.1 Streptomyces sp. NPDC005899
GCGGGGACGAGGAAGCCCGCACAGCCCGAGAGCACCAGCGTGGAGGCCACCAGCGCGGCCGCCGGGATCGTCGTCCTGATGCGCATCGCCGTGTACCCCACCCCTGGAACGGTCCGTCGCTTGCGCGTTCGATCATGCCAGACGGGGCACGGGTGGCGATCGTTCAGCGCCGCTTCGCCGTCACCCCGAGCAGAACTTACTGGACCTGGGGGAACGGGTCCCCCGACACTGCGGACATGACACCGCACAGGCCCTTCGGCCGCACCCTCTGCGCCATGATCACGCCGTTCACCGTGGAGGGGGAACTGGATCGGGAAGCCGCCCGGGCCCACGCGCTCGGCCTGGTGGCGGACGGCTGCGACGGCCTCGTGCTCAGCGGCACCACGGGCGAGTCCCCGACCACGACCGACGAGGAGAAGACCGCCTTGCTGCGGGCGGTCCGGGAGGCGGTGGGGGACGGGATCCCGCTCGTCGCCGGGGTCGGCAGCTCCGACACCCGGCACACCGTCCGGCTGGCGCGGGACGCCGAGGCGGCGGGCGCCGACGGGCTCCTGGTCGTGACGCCGTACTACAGCCGGCCGCCGCAGGCCGCCGTGGAGGCGCACTTCCTCCGGGTCGCCGACGCCACCGGGCTCCCGCTGATGCTGTACGACATCCCGGGCCGCACCGGGACGAGGATCGAACCGGACACGATGGCCCGGCTGGCCGAACACCCGCGCGTCGTGGCGGTCAAGGACTGCTCGTACGACCTGCTCGCGGCGACCAGGCTGATGGCACGGACGCCGCTCGCCTGGTACTCGGGCTGCGAGGAGCTGAACCTCCCGCTCTACGCACTCGGCGCGGCCGGCTACGTCAGCACCGTCGCCAACGTCGTCCCGCGCCGGATGCGGGCCGTCCTGGACGCGTTCGACGCCGGGGACACCACCGGGGCCGCCCGCCTCAACGGGCGCATCGCCGGCCTGGTGGAGGCCATGATGGCCTCGGGCCTCCCCGGCACGGTCACGGCGAAGGCACTGCTCGGGGCCGGCCCGGTCCGCGAACCGCTGCAGCCCGCCGACCGCGGCGCGATCGCCGGGCTGCGCGGAGTGTACGAGGAACTGCTCGCCGCCGAGGACTAGTTGTGGGCGTGCAGGACGTCGTTGAGCCCGCCCCAGACCGCGTTGTTCGGGCGGGCCTCGACGGTGCCGGTGACCGAGTTGCGGCGGAAGAGGATGTTCGAGGCACCGGAGAGCTCCCGGGCCTTGACGACCTGCCCGTCGGGCATCGTGACGCGGGTGCCGGCCGTGACGTAGAGGCCGGCCTCGACGACGCACTCGTCGCCGAGCGCGATGCCGACGCCCGCCTCGGCACCGACCAGGCAGCGCTCGCCGATGGTGATGCGCTCCTTGCCGCCGCCCGAGAGGGTGCCCATGGTGGACGCCCCGCCGCCGATGTCGGAGCCGTCACCGATGACGACGCCCGCGGAGATGCGGCCCTCGACCATGGAGGTGCCGAGCGTGCCGGCGTTGAAGTTGACGAAGCCCTCGTGCATCACGGTCGTACCGGCGGCCAGGTGCGCCCCGAGCCTGACCCGGTCGGCGTCGGCGATGCGGACGCCCTTGGGGGCGACGTAGTCCGTCATCCGGGGGAACTTGTCGACCGAGGTGACCTGGAGGTGCAATCCCTCGGCGCGGGCGTTGAGCCGGACCTTCTCCAGGTCCTCCACGGCCACCGGACCGAGTGACGTCCAGGCGACGTTGGCGAGGTGGCCGAAGATGCCGTCGAGGTTCTGTCCGTGCGGCTGGACGAGGCGGTGGGAGAGCAGGTGCAGCCGCAGGTACGTGTCGTGCGCGTCGAGCGGCTTGTCCTCGAGCGAGGAGATGACCGTGGCCACGGCGACGACCTCCACCCCGCGGCGCGCGTCCACCCCGACGGCCTCGGCCGCACCCGCACCGAGGCGGTTGACCGCCTCCTCGGCGGTCAGGCGCTGCGTGCCGGCCGGGCCGGGGCCGTCGACGAGCTCGGGGGCTGGGAACCAGGTGTCGAGGACGGTGCCGTCACCGGCGATGGTGGCGAGGCCGGCGGCGACGGCGCCGGTGGTGCGGGCGGGGCCCTGGGAAGTCGTGTCGGTCATGAGGAGAACCTAACCGCCCGGACCCCGCTCGGGCGAACCGGTCTCATCGGCCGGGAGCCTCCGCGCGGCGCGCCGCCCCGTGGGCCCGGGCGGCCCCTCGGCGCCCGGGGCCCCCGCCACGATCCGGCCCAGCATCTCCCGGGTCCAGGCCGCGTCGAAGTCGCCGCCGCCGAGCAGCACTCCCAGGCAGATCCCGTCCAGCAGGGCCGCCAGTGCCCGGGCGGTCGCCCGGTCGGTGCGGTCGGCGAGCAGGGCGGCGAGCGCGTCGGCCCACTCGGTGGCGACCGGCCGCAGGGCGGGCCGGCGCAGGGCCGCGAGGTACAGCTCGTACTCCAGCTCCAGCGGCCCGCGCCCCGCCGCGAACCACTCCCCCGCCAGCCGGGTCAGCCCGTCGGCGAGCGGGACCGCGGGATCGAGGAGGTACGGGCTCTCCCGCACCGTCCGGACGAAGGACTCGTTGCACCGGCGCAGGGCGGCGACCAGCAGTTCGTCGAGGGAGGCGAAGTGGTACGTGGTCGAGCCGAGCGGCACGTCGGCCTCGGCGGCCACGGTCCGGTGACTGAGCCCGGCGATCCCCTCGGCCGCCACGACGCGGATGGCCGCGTCGATGATCCGCTCGCGCCGCCCGGGGTCGTGGCGGCGCGCCATCAGTGGGCTCCGCCGAGATTGAGCACCACGACGCCCACGACGATCAGCGCGATGCCGGTCAGCTTCGCCCAGCCCGCGGACTCCCCCATCCACAGCACGCCGATGGCTGCGACGGCCGCGGTGCCCACTCCGGCCCAGATCGCATAGGCGGTGCCCACGGAGAGCGTCTTGAGGGTCCGGGCGAGCAGCGCGAACGCCAGCACGTAACCCACGACCGTGACGAGCGAGGGCCAGAGCCTGGTGAAGCCTTCGCTGTACTTCATGGCCGTCGTGCCGGTCACCTCGGCGGCGATGGCCAGGGCGAGCAGTCCGTATCCCATGCGTACGAGCGTACACATCGCTGTGTACGGCCGTACACGGCGCCGCCCGTCACCGCTCCGGTCCGCCCTGGCCGGGTGCGGCCCGGGCGCGGGACGCTACGGTGTCCCGACCGGTAGGACCGGATGATCGTCGGACAACAACAGACGGAGCGGCAGTGGCGCAGGACGCAGGGTGGGGCGGCGGCGCGTACGGTGGCGCGCCGTACGGCGGAGCTCCGTACGGCGGGCCCCCGGGAGCACCCGGTTGGGGTGGCTGGACGCCGCCGCCGAAGCCGGGGGTGATACCGCTCGCGCCCCTGAAGCTCGGGGACGTCCTCAACGGCGCGTTCTCGACGATGGGCAGGTACTGGAAGCCGTTGTTCGGCATGGCGGGTGTCCTGTACGGCGGGGCGCTCGTGCTCATGGCGGCGGCGGTCGCCATCGCCTACTCCGCGGTCGACGGCCCGCTGGAACGGGTGGTCTCCCTCGACTACGACGAGGAGGCCGCCTCGGCCGACGTCGTGTCGCTGGTGACGGCTCTCTGCGTCCTCGCGCTGCTGGCCGTCGTCACGATGGCCGTCGTCTCGGGCCTCATGTACGCGGCCGTCCCGGCGGTCCTGCAGGAAGCGGTGCTGGGCAGGCCCGTCGCCTTCGGGGCGGTGTGGTCCAGGGCCTGGAGCCGCGTCGCACCCGTGATCGGCGCCCTGGTCCTCACGGCCCTGATCGCCGTCGTGCCGGTGGCCCTCGTGGCGGTCGCGGTCCTCGGGGTGTCCGTCAGCGTCATCACGGCCGACGGCGGGGGCGGCGCGGCCACCGCCGTGGCCCTCGGGTTCCTCGGCGTCCTGGTGACCGGCCCGGTGGCCGTCTGGCTCTGGATAAAGTTCTGCCTGGCGCCGGCGGCCGTGGTCTTCGAGGGGCAGGGCCCCCTGGCCGCGCTTCGCCGCTCCGCCCAGCTGGTGCGCGGCGACTGGTGGCGGATCTTCGGCATCACGCTGCTGGCCGGCACCATGGCGGCCGCCGCCGGCTACGTCATCCAGATGCCGTTCTCGGTCCTCGGCGTGTTCCCCGGCTTCATCGGCACCTCGTCGCTGGGCGACGACCCGAGCGCCACGGCGCTCGTCGTCGCGATGAGCGGCTACCTCGTCGCGACGATGCTGGGGCAGCTGGCGAGCCAGATCATCTCCACCACGTTCCCGCAGCTGGTGGCCGGCCTGCTCTACGTCGACCGGCGCATCCGGACGGAGGACCTCGGCCCGGTCCTGGCCGAGGCGGCGGGCGTCCCGCCGCAACCCTTCCCGTACGGCTACGGCGCCGGCGCACAACCGGGCGGCTCCCCGTACGGGGCCGCGCCGCAGGGGTAGTCCGGCCCTGCGGGCCGGCCCACGGGCTCAGTCCACCAGCGACGTCTTCGGCCGCAGCACGCAGAACTCGTTGCCCTCCGGGTCGGCGAGCACCACCCAGGTGACGTCCTCCCCCTGCCCCACGTCCACCCGCCGGGCCCCGAGCCCGAGGATCCGCTCGACCTCGGCGGCCTGGTCGTCGGGGGCCAGGTCGAGGTGCAGCCGGTTCTTGCCCGCCTTGCCCTCGGGCACGGGGAGGAAGCACATGCCGGGCAGCGCGGTCTCGTCGGCGCCGATGACGATCTCGTCGTCGGCCTCGAAGAGGATCCGCCAGTCCAGCACCCCGCACCAGAAACGGGCCAGCGACGGCAGGTCGTGGGTGTCGACGGCGATGTGGTACATGCGAACGGCCATGCCCCGAGTCTGCCTCGGGAGCATGGCCGTACGCCGTAGACGCGACTCAGACGTTGAAGCCCAGCGCGCGGAGCTGCTCGCGGCCGTCGTCCGTGATCTTGTCCGGGCCCCACGGCGGCATCCAGACCCAGTTGATCCGGAGCTCGCTGACGATGCCGTCGGTCGCGGACTTCGCCTGGTCCTCGATGACGTCGGTCAGCGGGCACGCCGCGGACGTCAGGGTCATGTCGAGGGTGGCGATGTTGGCGTCGTCGATGTGGATGCCGTAGATCAGGCCCAGATTGACGACGTCGATACCCAGCTCGGGGTCGACGACGTCGTACAGCGCCTCGCGGACCTCCTCCTCGGAGGCCGGCTTGGTGGTGAGAGTCTCGTTGTCGCTCATGCCGTCTTCCCTTCGGACAGCGCCTGCGCCGTCGCGTCCTTCCACGCCATCCAACTCAGCAGCGCGCACTTGACCCGGGCCGGGTACTTGGAGACACCGGCGAACGCGACGGCGTCCTCCAGCACCTCCTCCATCGCGTCGTCCGGCTCCAGCTGACCCTTGGACTGCATCAGCTCCAGGAACGTCTCCTGGATCTTCCGCGCGTCGTCCAGCTCCTTGCCCACCAGCAGCTCGTTGAGCACGGAGGCGCTGGCCTGGCTGATGGAACAGCCCTGGCCCTCGTAACTGACGTCGGCGATCGTCTCGCCGTCATACCTCACGCGGAGCGTGATCTCGTCGCCGCACGTCGGGTTGACGTGGTGCACCTCGGCGTCGCCGTCCCGCAGGCCACGCCCGTGGGGGTGCTTGTAGTGGTCCAGGATCACTTCCTGGTACATCGAGTCAAGCTTCACCAGTCAACCCTCTGCCGTCTAACCGAAAAAGTTGCGCACGTGTTCGAGCCCGTCCACCAGGGCGTCGACCTCGGCGGGCGTGGAGTACAGGTAGAACGACGCTCGCGTCGTCGCAGGAATTCCGTACCGCAGGCAGACCGGCCGCGCGCAGTGGTGCCCGACCCGGACGGCGATGCCCAGCTCGTCCAGGACCTGGCCGACGTCGTGCGGGTGGATGTCGCCGAGCGTGAAGGAGATCGTCGCACCGCGGTCCTCGGCCGTCGCCGGACCGATGATCCGCAGGTCGGGGACCTCCAGGAGCCGCTTGATCGCGTACGCGGTGATCGCCTGCTCGTGGCGGTGGATGTTCTCCATACCGATGGCCGAGAGGTAGTCCACGGCCGCGCCCAGGCCGACGGCCTGCGCGATCGGGGGCGTACCGGCCTCGAACTTGTGCGGCGCCGGGGCGTAGGTCGAGGAGTGCATCGACACGGTCTCGATCATCTCGCCGCCACCGAGGAACGGCGGCAGGTCCTCGAGGAGCTCCTGCCGGCCCCACAGCACGCCGATGCCCGTCGGGCCGACCATCTTGTGGCCGGTGAAGGCCACGAAGTCGGCCTGCAGCGCCTGCACGTCGAGCACCATGTGCGGGGCGGCCTGCGAGGCGTCGATGCAGACCAGGGCGCCGACCTGCTGGGCACGGCGGATGATCTTCTCGACCGGGTTGTGGGTGCCCATGATGTTGGAGACCAGCGTGAAGGAGACGATCTTCGTCTTCTCCGTGATGATCTCGTCGATGTTCGACAGGTCGAGGCGGCCGTCGTCCGTGATGCCGAACCACTTCAGCTTCGCGCCCGTGCGCTGCGAGAGCAGCTGCCACGGCACGATGTTGGAGTGGTGCTCCATCTCGGTGGTGACGATCTCGGTGTCACTGTCGACCCGGTAGGGCTCGTCCGCCCAGCCGAGCATGTTCGCCACGAGGTTGAGCGACTCCGAGGCGTTCTTGGTGAAGATCACCTCGTTGCGGCTGGGTGCGTTGATGAAGGCCGCGACCTTGTCACGGGCGCCTTCGTACAGCGCGGTGGCCTCCTCCGCGATCGTGTACACACCGCGGTGGACGTTGGCGTTGTGCCGCTCGTAGTACTCGTTGAGCGCGTCGAGGACCTGGCGCGGCTTCTGCGAGGTCGCCGCGCTGTCCAGGTAAACGATCTTCTTGCCGTCGTGGACCGTGCGGTCCAGGATCGGGAAGTCCTTGCGGATCGCCTCGGTGTCGAGGAGGCCGGAGAGCCCCGGTCGGGCGTCAGTCACGCGGAAGCGCCACCCTTCACGTATGCCTCGTAGCCCTCGTTCTCCAGCTTGTCGGCCAGCTCGGCACCACCGGACTCGGCGATGCGGCCGTTGGCGAAGACGTGCACGAAGTCGGGCTTGATGTAGCGGAGGATCCGCGTGTAGTGCGTGATCAGCAGGGTGCCGACCTCGCCGCTCTCGCGGACCCGGTTGACGCCCTCGGAGACGACGCGCAGGGCGTCGACGTCCAGACCGGAGTCGGTCTCGTCGAGGACGGCGATCTTCGGCTTGAGGAGCTCCAGCTGGAGGATCTCGTGGCGCTTCTTCTCACCGCCGGAGAAGCCCTCGTTGACGTTGCGCTCGGCGAAGGACGGGTCCATCTGGAGGCCGGCCATCGTCTCCTTGACCTCCTTCACCCACGTCCGCAGCTTGGGGGCCTCGCCGCGGACGGCGGTGGCGGAGGTGCGCAGGAAGTTGGAGACCGAGACGCCGGGGATCTCGACGGGGTACTGCATGGCGAGGAACAGGCCGGCGCGGGCCCGCTCGTCGACGGACATCTCCAGGACGTCCTCGCCGTCCAGGGTCACCGTGCCACTCGTGATCGTGTACTTGGGGTGACCCGCCAGCGAGTAGGCGAGGGTGGACTTGCCGGACCCGTTGGGGCCCATGATGGCGTGGGTCTCGCCCTGCTTCACGGTCAGGTCGACGCCCTTGAGGATCTCCTTCGTGGCGTTGTCGGCCTCGACGGAGACGTGCAGGTCGCGGATTTCAAGCGTTGCCATGGGTGACTCAGGACTCCTGGGTGACGGAGACGAGCACATCGTCCCCTTCGATCTTTACGGGGTATACGGGGACGGGGCGCGTCGCGGGAAGGCCGGACGGCTTGCCGGTGCGCAGGTCGAAGCTCGAGCCGTGCAGCCAGCACTCGATCATGCAGTCCTCCACCTCGCCCTCCGACAGCGAGACGTTCGCGTGCGAGCAGATGTCGTTGATCGCGAACACCTCGCCCTCGGTGCGGACGACGGAGACGGGCGTGCCGTCGAGCTCCACCCGCTTCGGGGTGTCGTCCTCCAGCTCGCTCAGCGCACAGGCGCGGACGAAGGCCATCAGACCGACGCCTTCAGCTCGGCCTCGATCTTGTCGAGGAGACGGGCCTCGACGTCGGGCAGGCCGATCTGCTGGACCAGTTCGGCGAAGAAGCCGCGCACGACGAGCCTGCGGGCCTCCTCCTCCGGGATACCGCGGGACTGCAGGTAGAACAGCTGCTCGTCGTCGAAGCGGCCGGTCGCCGAGGCGTGTCCGGCCCCGACGATCTCGCCGGTCTCGATCTCCAGGTTGGGCACGGAGTCGACCCGGGCACCGTCGGTCAGAACCAGGTTGCGGTTCATCTCGTAGGTGTCGGTGCCCTCGGCCGCGGCCTGGATGAGGACGTCGCCGATCCAGACGGCGTGTGCGCCGTCGCCCTGGAGCGCGCCCTTGTAGGCCACGTTGGACTTGCAGTGCGGGGTGTTGTGGTCGACCAGGAGGCGGTGCTCCTGGTGCTGGCCCTTGTCGGTGAAGTACAGGCCGAAGAGCTCGGCCTCACCGCCGGGGCCCGCGTACGCGATCCGCGGGTGGAGGCGGACCAGGTCGCCGCCGAAGGTGACGACGACGGACCTGAAGGAGGCGTCCCGGCCGACCAGCGCGTTGTGCTGGCCGACGTGGACGGCGTCCTCGTCCCAGTCCTGGACGGAGACGACGGTCAGCTTGGCGCCGTCCCCCAGGATGTAGTCGACGTTGGCGGCGAGCACCGCGTCACCGGTGTGGTCGATGACCACGACGGCCTCGGCGAAGGCACCCAGCTCGATCACCTGGTGGCCGTAGGCGACGCCGCCCTGGCCGTGCACGGCGATCCGGACCGGCTCGGTGAGCACGGCCTCCTTGGCGACCGTGACGACCGAGGCCTGCCGGAAGGAGGAGTACGCCTGGGCGGCGACCCGGTCCACCGGCGCGCCGGCCCTGCCGAGGCGCGCGTCGTCGCGGCCCACGGTCTCGACCGTGACGCCCGCGGGCGCCTCGACGACGACCTTGACACCGTCACCGGTGGCGACGGCGGTGCCGTCGTGCAGTCCGCGCAGCCGCTCCAGCGGCGTGAACCGCCACTCCTCCTCGCGGCCGTGCGGGACCGGGAAGTCCGCGACGTCGAAGGACGGGGGCGCGCTCATGCGCGTGGCGACGGTGGACTCGGCGGCCACCGCGATGGAACCGGCGGTCGTCGAACCGGCCGGGATGTTCTGAGCCTCAGCCATGGCTGTCGTGGTGCTCGCTTTCTCAGTCAAGAACTCTTCGGGACGCGGTCGGCGGGCGTACTAGCCGACCGATCCCTCCATCTGCAGCTCGATCAGCCGGTTGAGCTCCAGGGCGTACTCCATGGGCAGTTCCTTGGCGATCGGCTCGACGAAGCCGCGCACGATCATCGCCATGGCCTCGAACTCGGTGAGTCCGCGGCTCATGAGGTAGAAGAGCTGGTCCTCGGAGACCTTGGAGACGGTCGCCTCGTGGCCCATCGACACGTCGTCCTCGCGGACGTCGACGTACGGGTACGTGTCCGAGCGGGAGATGGTGTCGACCAGCAGCGCGTCGCACAGCACGTTGGACTTCGAGCCCGGCGCGCCCTCGCCGATCTCGATCAGACCGCGGTAGGAGGTGCGGCCGCCGCCTCGCGCCACCGACTTGGAGACGATGTTGGACGAGGTGTTCGGGGCCATGTGAACCATCTTGGCGCCCGCGTCCTGGTGCTGGCCCTCACCCGCGAAGGCGATGGACAGCGTCTCGCCCTTGGCGTGCTCGCCCATCAGGTAGACGGCCGGGTACTTCATGGTGACCTTGGAGCCGATGTTGCCGTCGACCCACTCCATGGTCGCGCCCTCGTACGCCACGGCGCGCTTGGTGACGAGGTTGTAGACGTTGTTCGACCAGTTCTGGATGGTCGTGTAGCGGCAGCGGCCGCCCTTCTTCACGATGATCTCGACGACCGCGGAGTGCAGCGAGTCCGAGGAGTAGATCGGCGCGGTACAGCCCTCGACGTAGTGGACGTAGGCGTCCTCGTCGACGATGATCAGCGTCCGCTCGAACTGGCCCATGTTCTCCGTGTTGATACGGAAGTAGGCCTGGAGCGGGATCTCGACGTGCACGCCCTTCGGCACGTAGATGAACGAGCCGCCGGACCACACCGCGGAGTTCAGCGAGGCGAACTTGTTGTCACCGACGGGGATGACGGTGCCGAAGTACTCCTTGAAGAGCTCCGGGTGCTCCTTCAGCGCCGTGTCGGTGTCCATGAAGATGACACCCTGCGCCTCGAGCTCCTCGTTGATCTGGTGGTAGACCACCTCGGACTCGTACTGCGCGGCGACACCGGCGACCAGGCGCTGCTTCTCCGCCTCCGGGATGCCGAGCTTGTCGTAGGTGTTCTTGATCTCCTCGGGCAGGTCCTCCCAGGACTCCGCCTGCTTCTCCGTGGACCGCACGAAGTACTTGATGTTGTCGAAGTCGATGCCCGACAGGTCGGAGCCCCAGTTCGGCATGGGCTTCTTGCCGAACAGCTTCAGGCCCTTGAGGCGGAGCTTGAGCATCCACTCGGGCTCGTTCTTCTTCTCCGAGATGTCGCGGACGACAGCTTCGGAGAGGCCGCGCTTCGCCGCCGCGCCTGCCGCGTCGGAGTCGGCCCAGCCGAATTCGTACGTACCCAGACCCTCGAGCTCAGGGTGGGCAGTCTCCGTGGGGAGCGTCATGCGGGGTTCCTCCCGGCCGTGCTTGCAGATGATGCTGATGGGGTGGTCTGTGAAGTCTGTGGTGCCGCGGGGCCGCTGCGCGGGACGAACGTCGTGCACACGCCGTCGCCGTGGGCGAGGGTGGCGAGACGCTGCACGTGCGTCCCGAGCAGGCTGGAGAAGAACTCCGTCTCCGCCTCGCACAGCTGCGGGAACTGCTCGGCGACGTGGGCGACCGGGCAGTGGTGCTGGCACAGCTGCTCGCCCTGCTGGGGGGCCGGCGCGCTGCGCGCCGTCGCAGCGTACCCGTCGGCGGACAGGGCCCTGGCGAGCGCCTCGGTGCGCGCCTGCGGGTCCGCCGCCTCGACCGCCGCGCGGTAGGCCTCCGACTGGGCGGCCATCCGGGCGCGGGCGAAGGCGACGACCGCCTCGTCCCCCGCCGTCTCGGCGATCCAGCGCAGCGCGTCGGCGGCGAGCTTGTCGTAGGACTGGTCGAAGGCGTCCCGGCCGCAGTCGGTCAGGGCGAACACCTTGGCCGGCCGGCCGCGGGTCCGCGTGCCGTACACCCGCTGCTCACGGGCCTCGACGACACCGTCGGAGACGAGGGCGTCGAGATGGCGGCGTACGGCCGCCTGGGTGAGACCGACGCGCTCGGCGAGGTCGGCCGCCGTGGACGGGCCGTGGTCCAGGATGGAGCGCGCGACCCGGTTGCGCGTGGAGCGCTCACCGGTCGCGAGTTCCTCCTGGGGAGCCTCGCCCGTGTATTTCACAACGCCATTGTTGCGTAATTCCGCCGAGGCTGACAACCCGCCCCCTCACCGGGCGCGGTGCGCTTCATCACTTAGGCAGACCTAAGTTGACCTGCGGAAACGATGATCACCGCACGACGCCGCAGGTCGGGCCGCCCGGGGCCGGCGCCCCGGGGAACCCGCCGCGCGGCGGCCCGCACCGCCCCGCCTAGACTTGCCCGCCATGAGCAGCGAGTCCGGCCGGCAGGTCGTACAGGTGACCGGCCTGGTCAAGCGGTACGGCCGCAAGACCGCGGTGGACGGCCTCGACCTGGAGGTCACGGCGGGCGCGGTCACCGCGGTCCTCGGACCCAACGGCGCCGGCAAGACCACCACCGTCGAGACGTGCGAGGGCTACCGCCGCCCGGACGAGGGCACGGTCCGGGTCCTCGGCCTCGACCCGGTCGCCGACGCCGCCGAGCTGCGCCCGCGCATCGGCGTCATGCTCCAGTCCGGCGGCGTGTACTCCGGCGCCCGCGCCGACGAGATGCTGCGCCACATGGCGAAGCTGCACGCCCACCCCCTCGACGTCGACGCCCTGATCGAACGCCTGGGCCTCGGCGGCTGCGGCCGGACGACCTACCGCAGGCTCTCCGGTGGCCAGCAGCAGCGCCTGGCCCTCGCCACGGCCGTCGTCGGCCGCCCCGAGCTGGTCTTCCTGGACGAGCCGACCGCGGGCCTCGACCCGCAGGCCCGCCGCTCCACCTGGGACCTCGTACGGGAACTCCGCTCGGACGGCGTGTCGATCGTCCTGACCACCCACTTCATGGACGAGGCCGAGGAGCTCGCCGACGACGTCGCCGTCATCGACGCGGGCCGCGTCATCGCCCAGGGCAGCCCCGAGCAGCTGCGGCGCGGCGGCGCCGAGAACACCCTGCGCTTCACCGGCCGCCCCGGCCTGGACCTCGGCTCGCTGCTCACGGCGCTGCCCGACGGCAGCGAGGCGGCCGAGCTCACGACGGGCACCTACCGCATCACCGGCCGGATCGACCCGGAGCTGCTGGCCACCGTGACCTCCTGGTGCGCGCAGCACGGCGTGATGCCGGACGGCATCGCGGTGGAGCGGCACACCCTCGAGGACGTCTTCCTCGAACTGACCGGCAAGGAGCTGCGCGCATGAGCGCCGGTACGTACACCCCGCGCCCCGGCGCCGCCCCACTGCCCCGCATGATCGCCGCGCAGGCCGCGCTGGAGACCCGGATGCTGCTGCGCAACGGCGAGCAGCTGCTGCTGACGGTGGTCATCCCGACGCTGCTGCTGGTCCTGTTCAGCGCGGTCGACATCGTCGACACGGGCACCGGCGAGCCGGTCGACTTCCTGGCGCCGGGCGTCCTCGCCCTCGCGGTGATGTCCACGGCCTTCACCGGACAGGCCATCGCGACGGGCTTCGAGCGGCGCTACGGGGTCCTCAAGCGGCTGGCGGCCTCGCCGCTGCCGCGCTGGGGCCTGATGGCGGCGAAGACCGCCTCGGTGCTGGTCACCGAGGTGCTCCAGGTCGCCCTGCTCACGGTGATCGCCTTCGCGCTCGGCTGGTCGCCCGAGGGCGGACCGGTCGCCGTGCTGCTGCTCCTCCTGCTCGGCACCGTGGCCTTCTCCGGCCTGGGGCTGCTGATGGCGGGGACGCTGAAGGCCGAGGCGACGCTGGCGGCGGCCAACCTGGTCTTCCTGCTGCTCCTGGTGGGCGGCGGGGTGATCGTGCCGCTCGACAGGTTCCCGGACGCCGCCCGGTCCGTCCTGGAGCTGTTGCCGATCTCGGCGCTGTCCGGCGGGCTCAGGGACGTCCTCCAGCACGGTTCCGCCATGCCGTGGGGCGACCTCGGGATCCTGGCGGTGTGGGCCGTGCTCGGGCTGGGCGCGGCGGCGAGGTTCTTCCGCTGGGAGTGAGCGGGGGCCAGGGCCGATGTCCCGGTCATCCGGGAATGGGCACCCCTCGTGAAAACATGCACAAGCCGTTGCCTACGATGGTGCGCGTGGAAACCCCCATCTCCTACATCGCCAAGCGCTGGACACCGTCGGTGCGGACCGCCAAGCGTGCCGCCCTGGCCGCGGTGGTGATGAGCGTCTTCATCATCGTCACCGGCGGCGCGGTCCGGCTGACCGGTTCCGGCCTGGGCTGCGACACCTGGCCCAAGTGCACCGACGACAGCCTCTTCGCCACGCCGGAGCAGGGTCTGCACGGCGCCATCGAGTTCGGCAACCGGATGCTCACCTACGTCCTGTCGGCCGCGGTCGGCTGGGCGATCGTCGCGGCGCGCTCCGTCAAGCCCCGCCGGCGCGGTCTCACCCGGCTGGCGTGGTCGCAGTTCTGGCTGGTGATGGGGAACGCCGTGATCGGCGGCATCACGGTCTGGGCCGGCCTCAACCCGTGGTCGGTGGCCGGGCACTTCCTGCTCGCCAACTGCCTGCTCACGGTGGCCGTCCTGACCTGGGTCCGGATCGGCGAGGGCGACGGCACCCCGCGCCCGCGCGCCCCACGCCCCGTGCGGCGGCTCTCCTGGGCCCTCGTGGCCACCACGGCCGTCCTGATCGTGCTGGGCACCACCGTCACCGGCTCGGGCAAGCACGCCGGTGACAGCAGCGACGTACCGCGGATGCCCTGGGACTGGAGCGCCGCCGCGCACGTGCACGCCGTCGCCGCCTGGGCCGTCTGCGTCCTGGCCCTCGCCCTGTGGTTCGCCCTGCGCGTCGTCGACGCCCCCACCGACACCCGGGCGCGCGCCCGTGACCTGCTGATCGTCCTGGTGGCGCAGGGCGGCATCGGTTACGTGCAGTACTTCAACGACGTACCCGAGATCCTCGTCGGCCTTCACATGCTGGGCTCGGCCCTGCTGTGGATCGCCGTCCTGCGGGTGCTGCTGTCGCTGCGGGAGCGCCCGGCGGCGCAGGCGGCCGTCCCCGCCCCGCCGGCCGCGCCGCTGCCGGAACACGCGCCCGCGGGCTGAGCGCCGCCCCCGGGACCCCGTCACGCACGAGGGCCTCCGCCGTACCCGCCTGCCGGGTACGGCGGAGGCCCTCCGCGTCGTCGGGAGCGGTCAGTGGCCGCCCACCTGGATGCCGGCCATGCGCGACCACTCGTACGGGCCGGTGCGGACCTTCGCCGCGAACTCCCCGTCGAACGCCTCGTGCAGGGTGAGACCCGCCTTCCCCGCGGCGCTCTCCGCCACGGCGTGGGAGGGGGCGACCAGGTCGCCCCAGGCGCCGTCCTCGCCGACGAGCACGATGCGGGTGCCCATCTGGCCGAGGTGGGCGAGGTGTCCCTCCACGCCGCCGTGCGCCTTGCCGAAGGCGCCGATCTCCCTGGCGAGCTTGGCGGCCTTGCGCTCCGCGCGGGCCGCCCGCCTGCCGTCGTCCTGCTGGTTCGCGGACTCTGCCGTCTTCGCCGTCTCTGCCATGGACAGGATGCTACCGACGGGTAGAGCACAGGGCGACGGGCGGGGGGGGGGGGGGTGGTGTGCGCGCCCCCGCCCGGCCGGCGGACCCTGTTGTGCGGGGGGAGCACTCAGGGGGGGGGGCACCAGCACGACGGCATCGAGCGCCGCGTGGGGGAGTT
>NZ_JBEXWB010000145.1:0-14889 GCF_040629645.1 Streptomyces sp. NPDC005899
CAGCCGGCCCGTCCGGCCGGCTGCCGGGCCCGGTGGTTCACCGGCTCGCCTCAGGGCGCCCAGGGCGCCTCCACGGCCCACGTCGTGTCCTCGGTGAAGGTGGCCGCGTTGTCCCAGGCGTGACCACCGCCCGGAGTGGCCAGCCACACCTCCGAGTCGATGTGACGTAGATAGCTGCCGGGAAGATTGGCGCTCGACAGCCGTACGCCGCCCTGCCCCGCGACCGCGCACCAGGTGGCGTCGGCCTTGAAGAGGGCCGAGCCGTCGCTCGCGTCGCGGCGGACCCGGAAGTCCCGGTGCCGCAGGTACTCGCCGGGGTAGTTGCGCGACTCGAAGGAGTAGCAGGTGCCGTTGGCGAGGCCGGTGACGACCTTCCAGGTGGCGTCGCTCTTCAGCAGCGCGCCGCTGCCGCTGTCGACGACCGCCGTGTACGCGAGCCCCTGGGAGTGGCGCAGGTACTTGTTCGTGTGTCCCGGTGTGGTGACCCGCAGCGACGTGTTCCGGCCGGTGGGGAGGGTCACCGGTGGCGGCGGTGTCCTCGAGGCCTGGATGAGGGCCTGGTTGGCGGCCTTCACCCGGGTGGTGTCCACCTTGACCACCTGCCGGTCGTAGGTGAGCAGGCCGTTCGCCTCGTTCTCGACGTCGGTGATCTCCGTGTAGACCGAGGCCGAGAGCCCGGCCGGCAACTGGCCGACACGGATGGAGTCGAGGAGCCCGACGAAGCGGTCGCCGAGGGCCGCGGTGCTCGCCTGGTCCTCGTAGCTGAAGCCGCCGCCCGGGTACCACTCGTGGCCGGGCACCTTGTAGCCCAGCCCGCCGAACTCACCGAGGACCGCGGCCCGGGTCGGGGTGGGCGCGGTGTTGCCGGGGCCGACGTAGACGTGGTTGTCGATCACGTCGCCGTTTCCGCCGTCCACCGAACCGCAGCAGTTGACACCGCTCATGTTGTCCACCAGCCGCGACGGGTCGTACGCCTTGACCTCGTTCGCGATCCGGGCCTGGTCGTACTGGCCCCAGCCCTCGTTCTGGTTCACCCACATGACCAGGGAGGGCGAGCTGCGGTGCTGGTCGATGACCGCGTGGTACTCGGCCTCCCACTGGGTGCGGGCGGCGCTGCCGGGGACCTTGCCGGTGTCCATGGCGGGCATGTCCTGCCAGACCAGGAGGCCCAGCCTGTCCGCCCAGTAGAACCAGCGCTGCGGTTCCACCTTGATGTGCTTGCGGACCATGTTGAAGCCGAGGTCCTTGTGCGCCTGGAGGTCCGACCTCAGGGCGGCGTCGGTCGGAGCCGTGTAGATGCCGTCCGGCCAGTAACCCTGGTCGAGGGTGCCCGTCTGGAAGACGAACGCCCCGTTGAGGACGGGGCGCAGTATGTTGTCCACCTTCGCGACGGCGATCGACCGCATGCCGGCGTAGCTGCCCACGGCGTCCACCACCGCCGCCTGGTCGAGCAGTTCGGCGCGCACGTCGTACAGGAAGGGGTCGTCCGGGCTCCACAGCCGGGGACCGGGCACCGGTACGGAGATCTCCGCTCCGGGGGCCCCGGTCGCCGAGCCCACCGCGGTGCCGCCGCTGGAGACCGTGACCCGCGCGGTCCGGCCGGCCGCACCGGCCGCCTGCACCCTGACCCGCAGGGTGCCGTCGCCGAGGTTCGGCGTCATGTCCAGCCGGGTGATGTGTGCGGCGGCGACGGGCTCCAGCCAGACGGTCTGCCAGATGCCGGAGGCCGCAGTGTAGAAGATGCCGCCGCCCGGGTGCGGGTCCACGTCGCTGATCCGCTGTTTGCCGACGGCCTGCCCGCCCGTCTGTGTCGGGTCCTGGACGGAGACCACGACGGTGTTCGTGCCGCCGTTCAGCTGGGGCGTGATGTCGTACGAGAACGCGTCGAAGCCCCCCTTGTGGGCGCCGGCCTGCGTACCGTTGACCCAGACGGTGCTCTGCCAGTCGGAGGCGCCGAAGTTGAGCACGACACGGCGGCCGTTCCAGCTCGACGGCACGGTGAAGGAGCGCTTGTACCAGAGCTTGTCGTTCTCGGTGATCCTGCGCTTGATGCCCGAGAGCGAGGACTCCGCGACGAAGGGGACCCGGATCTGCTCCGGGAAGGCGGCGGGCTGCCCGGCGTCACGGCCGGTCACCGCGAAGTCCCATATGCCGTTCAGGTTCGCCCAGTCGGGGCGGGTGAGCTGGGGGCGCGGGTATTCGGGAAGCGGCTTGTCGACCGGGACCTGGGCGGTCCACGGCGTGGTCATCGGGGAGGGCTTCGGCTCCCAGGCCGCGGTCGCGGCCTGGGAGGGCGGCGCACCGATGCCCACCAGCGCGCTCGCGGCGAGGACCAGGAGGCCCGCGCCGGCGGTTAAGCGTCTCCACCAGGGGCGGTGGCCGGGCTCGCGTACGGATCTCATCGTTCTCCTTCTCGTGGGCCGCGTCCCGCCGGGGGTGCGGGAGCGCGGGAGCCGCCGGAGGTGGCCGGTGGCGCCGTGGTCGTCGAACGGGACGGGCTCCGGGGGCGACAACGTTTCTGCAACGTTGGAAAACTGATGTCGGCGGTATGACAGCACGCCGTCGAGCGGGTGTCCATAGATGGCGCACCGGCTGGTGCCCAGGCGGCCGCCGATGGGTGAACCGCGCGTCGCGTGTCGTGGTGACACGTTTTGGAAACGCAGCGGCAACTCTCTTGCCGCGCGCGCCACCCCGCCTATATAACGTTGTAAACCGAGCCGCCGAGAGGCCGCACAGGCTCTCACGACCACAGTTCTCCCAGCTCGGAGCGGTGTCGTGAGGGGTGCAGTGCCATCGTCCGCCGAGCGGCCGATGCGTCGTCCAGCCATGCCCGACCGCGCGCCGAACGGCGTGCCGTCATCCCGCCAAGGAGCGTCCCGCGCATGATGACCCAGCGTCGATCCCGTACTTTCGCCGCGGCCTGCCTGCTCGCCGCAACCGCCACGCTGGCCGCCGCCGGCTGCTCGAAGTCGGAGACCACGGACACCGCGAGCGGTGACAGCAGCCAGGGGGCGCAGGCGCCGAAGAGCCCCGAGGCCAGTTCCGGTGCAGGCTGCTCGCTGCGGACCTACGGGGCACCGAAGCTCGACCTGAAGAACGCGGTGGTCGGCTTCTCGCAGTCCGAGAAGGAGGCCAACCCGTTCCGGATCGCCGAGACGCAGTCCATCAAGGACGAGGCGAAGAAGATCGGCGTCAGGAAGCTGCTCACCACCAACGCGCAGTCACAGCTGTCCAAGCAGATCAGCGACATCCAGGACATGCTCTCCCAGGGGGCGCAGTTCCTCATCGTCGCACCGCTCAACTCCGACGGCCTCGAGCCCGCGCTCAAGGCCGCGGCGGCCAAGAAGGTGCCCGTCCTCACCATCGACCGCAAGGTCAACTCCACGGCGTGCAAGGACTATGTGGCCTTCCTCGGCTCCGACTTCGTCGAGCAGGGCAAGCGTGCCGCCGACGCGATGATCAAGGCCACCGACGGCAAGGGCAAGGTGGCCATCCTCCTCGGCGCCTCCGGCAACAACGTGACCACCGACCGCACCAAGGGCTTCGTCGACCGGATCGAGGCCGAGGCGCCCGGCATCGAGATCGTCGCCCAGCAGACCGGCGAGTTCGCCCGTGACAAGGGCCAGCAGGTCATGGAACAGCTCATCCAGTCCAAGCCGGACATCACCGCCGTCTACGCGGAGAACGACGAGATGGGCCTCGGCGCGGTGACCGCGCTGAAGGCGGCCGGCAAGAAGCCCGGAAAGGACGTCAAGATCGTTTCGGTCGACGGCACCCGCAACGCCGTCCAGGCCCTGGCCAACGGCGAGTACAACGCCGTGATCGAGTCCAACCCGCGCTTCGGCCCGCTCGCCTTCGCGACGGCCCAGAAGTTCTACGGCGGCGAGGAGATCCCCGAGAACGTCATCATCACCGACCGTGCGTACGACGAGACCAACGCCGCGCAGTCGCTCGGCGGCGCGTACTGACCCCCTCCGGTCACCGACGGCCCCGGCCGCCGGGGCGCAGACGGCGCCACGGCGGCCTCCCGGCCCACACCCTCGGAACAGCGGAAGGCCAAGACCAGCCATGGCACCACCCGAAGCAGTACCTCAGGCACCGGAGACGGCCGCGCACGCCGCCACCGCCGTGCTCGAAGCCCGCTCGGTGAGCAAACGGTTCCCGGGCGTCGTCGCACTCGACGACGTCTCCTTCACCCTGCGCCCCGGGGAGACCCACGCGCTGGTGGGGGAGAACGGCGCGGGCAAGTCCACCCTCATCAAGGTACTGACCGGTGTGTACCGGCCCGACGGCGGCGAGCTGCGGCTCGCGGGCGAGCCGGTCAGGTTCACCCGGCCGTTCGAGGCCCAGCAGTCCGGGATCTCCACGATCTACCAGGAGGTCAACCTCGTCCCACTGATGAGCGTGGCCCGCAACATCTTCCTCGGCCGCGAGCCCCGTAACCGCTTCGGCCTCATCGACTTCTCCCGCATGCACCGCGAGGCGGCGGAACTGCTCGACGGCTTCGGTGTCCGCGTCGACCCCCGCCGGCCGCTGCACACCCTGGGGATCGGCACCCAGCAGATGGTGGCCCTGGCACGGGCCGTCTCGGTCAACGCCCAGGTCGTCATCATGGACGAACCCACCTCCTCACTCGAACCGCGCGAGGTGGAGACGCTCTTCCGCGTCATCGCGGACCTGCGCGGCCAGGGCATCGCCGTCCTCTACGTCAGCCACCGCATGGACGAGCTCTACCGGATCTGCGACCGCGTCACCGTCCTGCGTGACGGCCGCCACATCCACACCGGCGACCTCGCCGGTCTCGACCGGATGCAGCTGGTGTCGATGATGCTCGGCCGCGACCTCGCCGAGGTCCGCCGCGCCGGTGTCACCAGCTTCGCCGCCGAGGGCCACCAGGCCGCCCGTACGCCCGTGCTGACCGCCACCGGCCTCAACAGCCGCCTCCAGCTCCACGACATATCGCTCTCGCTGTACGGGGGCGAGGTGCTCGGTCTCGGCGGTCTCCTCGGCTCGGGCCGCAGCGAGACGGCGAAGGCCCTGTCCGGCGCCCTGCCGCTGGACTCGGGTGAACTCACCGTCGACGGGGCGCCGCTGAAACGGCTCACGCCGGCCGCCGCCATCCGGGCGGGGATCAGCCTGCTGCCCGAGGACCGCAAGGCGGAGGGGATCGTCCCCGGCCTCTCGGTCCGCGAGAACATCGTGCTGGCCGCCATGCCGCGGCTGTCCCGGGCGGGTGTCGTCTCCCGCGCCAGGCAGGACCGGATCGTCGACATCTTCATGAAGCGCCTGCGGATCAAGGCGTCGAGCCCCGAACAGAAGGTCGGCGAACTCTCCGGCGGCAACCAGCAGAAGGTCCTGCTGGCCCGCTGGCTCTGCCTGGAGCCCAAGGTCCTGCTGCTCGACGAACCCACCCGGGGCATCGACGTCGGAGCCAAGGCCGAGGTGCAGAGCCTCATCGACGACCTCGCCCGCGAGGGCCTCGCCGTCCTGCTCATCTCCTCCGACATCGAGGAGCTCATCGAGGGCGCCGACCGGATCGTCGTCCTGCGGGGCGGGGCCGTCGCCGGCGAACTGGCGGGCGACGACGTGGCGGAGAGCCGGCTGCTCGAAGTGCTCGCCGACCACGCACCGGCACCGGGAGACGAGACCCCGGCCGCTCAGGAGGACACCCGATGACACAGACCGCCGTCGCACCCCCCACCGAGCCCGTGCCCACCAGCCGGCGGGCCTCCCCCCTGGCCCGGCTGCGTGACCCCTCCTGGTACCAGGAATACGGCGTGTACGTCGCGGTGGCGGTGGTGCTGCTCTTCAACGCGCTGTTCACCGACCACTTCATGACCGCCGACAACTTCCGCACCCAGCTCGTCCAGGTCGCCCCCATCGTCATCGTCGCCCTGGGCATGGCCCTGGTCATCGGCACCGAGGGCGTCGACCTGTCCGTCGGCTCGACCATGGCGCTCGCGGCGGCCTTCCTGCCGCTCTACCTCGGATACGGGCTGGTGCCCGCACTCGCCGTCTCCCTCCTGGCCGGGGCGGTCGTCGGAGCCGTCAACGGCAGCCTGGTCTCCCTCATCGGGCTGCAGCCCATCGTCGCCACGCTGGCGCTCTTCGTGGGAGGCCGTGGACTGGCCCTCGTCATGGCCGACGGCCGGCTCAAGCAGATCGTCAACCCCGACCTGCTGTCCCTGGGCACCGGTTCCTTCCTCGGCGTCCCCCTGGTCGTCCTGATCGCGGGAGCCCTCGCCGTAGCCGTGGCCTTCCTGGTCCAGCGCACCACCTTCGGCCGGCAGGTCGTCGCCGTCGGCGGCAACCGCTCCGCCGCCGCCCTCGCGGGCCTGCCCGTCAAGCGGGTCCTCATCGGGGTGTACGTCATCTGCGGGGTCCTCGCCGCCCTCGCGGGGATCCTCGCCACGGCCCGGCTCACCGCCAGCGACCCCTCCTCGCTCGGCACCCTCATGGAACTCTCCGCCATCACGGCCGTCGTCGTCGGCGGCACCCCCCTGAACGGCGGCTCCGTCCGCGTGCTCGGCACCGTGGCGGGGGCCCTGCTGATGCAGCTCCTGCGCGCCACCCTCGTCAAGCACGACCTGCCCGACTCCACCGCACAGATCGCCCAGGCGGCCATCATCATCGCCGCCGTCTACGTCGCCCGGGAGCGTCGGTCCCGATGAACAACACCACCCCCGCACCCACCGCCCCGGCCGCGCCGGCACCGCGGAAGCCGTCCGCCCCCCGCCCCGTCGCGGGTACCGGCCCGACCGGAAGGCAGCGAGCCGCCGAACTCCTCCAGCGGCAGGGCGTCCTCGCGGTCCTGCTGACCGTGGTCATCGCCGCCTCCTTCATCTACCCGACGTTCGCCTCCCTGGACAACGCCCGCGGTGTCACCATCCAGGCCTCGTTCCTGGCCGTGGTCGCGCTCGGCATGACGATGGTCATCATCACCGGCGGCATCGACCTGTCCGTCGGGTCGGTCTTCGCCCTGGGCGGAGTGCTCGCCGCCTGGGCCTCCCCGTACGGATTCCTCGCCGCCCTGGTCGTCCCCCTCGCCGTCTGCGGCGCGATCGGCCTGCTCAACGGGCTCCTGATCGCCCGGGGCAACATGGCCCCCTTCATCGTCACCCTCGCCACCCTGCTGGGCGCCCGGGGCGTCCTGCTCGCCATCACGGACGAGGGCGCCACCACCTACCTGGTGCCCAAGGACTCCGCCTTCGGCGACCTCGGCCAGGGTGCGGTCTGGGGCTTCGGCCACCCGATCCTGATCGCGCTGGTCCTCTTCGGCGCCGGCGGACTCGTCCTCCAGCGCACCTCGTTCGGCCAGACACTGTTCGCCGTCGGCGGCAGCAGCGACGCCGCCACCCTCATGGGCCTGCCCGTCGCCCGCACCAAGATCCTCGTGTACACACTGAGCGGTCTGCTCGCCGGGCTCGCCGGCGCGCTCAACGCGGCCAGGCTGTCCTCCGGCGTCACCATCGTGGGTGTCGGCATGGAGCTCGACGCGATCTCCGCCGTCGTGATCGGCGGCACCCTGCTCGTCGGCGGCGCCGGCTCGATCAGCGGCACGCTCTGGGGCGTCCTGCTGCTCGCCGTCATCCAGAACCTGATCAACCAGATCGGCTCGCTCAACTCCTCGTACCAGTCGGTGGTCAGCGGCGGCTTCCTTATCGTTGTCGTGGTGGCCCAGCGCTACCTGGCGCGCAGCCGCCGGAGCACCTGACCGCGAAGAGCGGTGCCGAGCAGAGCCACCGAGCCGTAGAGCCGAGTCGAGCCAAGGAGTGCCGTGGGCGTCAGCCTCAAGGACGTTGCGCAACGGGCGGGCGTGTCCATCAAGACCGTGTCGAACGTGGTGAACAACTATCAGCACGTCACACCAGCCATGCGCGCCAAGGTGCAGCAGGCCATCGACGACCTCGGGTACCGGCCCAACCTCACCGCACGCCACCTGCGCAAGGGCCGCACCGGCATCATCGCCCTCGCGGTCCCCGAATTCGGCAACCCGTACTTCGCGGAGCTCGCCGGAGCGGTCGTCGACGCCGCCGCCCGGCACGACTACACGGTCCTGGTCGACCACACCGCGGGCGAGCGGGAGAAGGAACTCCTGGTCAGCCAGGGGTTCCGGTCACACGTGATCGACGGGCTCATCCTCAGTCCCATCCACCTGGAGACCGAGGACCTCATGGCGCGCACCGAGACGGCGCCCCTGGTCCTGCTGGGCGAACGGGAGTACGAGGCACCGTACGACCACATCGCCATCGACAACGTCGCCGCGTCCCGGGAGGCCGTGCGCCACCTCCTCGACCACGGCCACCGCAGGATCGCCTTCCTCGGCTCGCGCACCGGCCGCGAACGCCAGCCCGCGCACCTGCGGTTGCGGGGCTGGCGGGAGGAGCTCGCCGCCTCCGGGATCAGCCCGGACGAGAACCTGGTCGTGGTCACCGACGGGTACGGCCGCGAGGACGGGGCCGCCGGCATGGCCGCCCTCCTGGACCGGGGGGAGCGGCCGGACGCGGTGTTCGCCTACAACGACCTGATCGCCATCGGCGCGATGCGGACGATCACGGCACGCGGGCTGCGCATCCCGGACGACATCGCGGTCGTCGGTTTCGACGACATCGAGGAGAGCAGCTACGGCACCACCACGCTGACCACCATCGCCCCGGACAAGGAGGCCATCGCCCGGCTGGCCGTCGACAGCCTCGTCGAGCGGCTCTCCGGCAAGCCGGTGGCCGAACCGCGCAGGCCTCGTCCCGGCTACCGCCTCATCGTCCGGGAGTCCACCACGCCCGGGCCCGCCGCTTCCCCCGAGGACCACTGATGCCGCGCCCCACCGTGCACAGCACCCCCTTCGGCTCCGCCCACGGCATTGCGACCCACCTGTGGACCCTCGACAGCGGTGCGGGTGTTCAGGCCGGGATCCTGACCTACGGCGCCTCGCTGCACCGCCTCACCGTGCCCGACACCGCCGGGGCCCCGGCCTCCGTCGTCCGCTCCCTGGCGACCGTCGACGACTACACGGCCGAGCACCCGTACTTCGGAGCCGTCGTCGGCCGGTACGCCAACCGCATCGCGCACGGCCGCTTCACCCTCGACGGGACGACCCACCACGTCCCCGCCAACGACCGCGGCCACGCCCTGCACGGCGGCCCCGAGGGCTTCCACACCAAGGTGTGGGACGCCACCGCCGGCGCCACCCGCACCACCGCCTCCGTGCGGCTCACCCTGCACAGCCCCGACGGCGACATGGGCTTCCCCGGGGCGCTCGACGCCACCGTCACGTACACCCTCGACGCGACCGGCACCCTGGCCGTCGACTACGCGTCGGTCACCGACCGCGCCACGGTCGTCAACCTCACCAACCACGCCTACTTCGACCTGGCCGGGCACGGCGACGTCCTGGGCCACCACCTCCAGGTCGACGCTGACACGTACGTGCCCGTGGACGGCGACGGCATCCCCCGGGGCGTCCCGGCCGACGTCCGGGGCACCCCCTTCGACCTGACCGTGCCCCGGCTCCTTGCGGAACGGCTCGGTCACGACCACGAGCAACTGCGCGCCGCGGGCGGCTTCGACCACAGCTGGGTGCTGCGCGGATCCGGCGGCGCCCTGCGCCGGGCCGCCCGCCTCACCGCGCCGCAGGCCCGCCGGGTCCTGGAGGTGTGGACGACGGAGCCCGGGATCCAGGTCTACACCGCCAACCAGCTCGACGGGGCGTTCACCGACGCGGCCGGCCGGCGCCACGAACGCCACGGCGCGGTGTGCCTGGAGACCCAGCGCCTGCCCGACTCACCCAACCGCCCGGACTTCCCCACGGCCGTCCTGCGCCCCGGCGACATGGCGCGCAGCCGCACCGAACTGCGCTTCCCGCACCTGGCGCCGGGCTGAGCGGGACGGCCGGCGCCCCGGCGTCCCCGTGCACCGGCCGGGCGGGCGCCGGCCGGGGCGCCCGCCCCACCGCGTCACCTCAGGTACGGTCCCGCGGTCCCGATCTTCCCCGGAGCCGCGTTCCGGCCGCCGAGGTCCAGGACGTACACCCGCAGGTTGCCCTTCCCGGGGGCCGGGACGGTGAGCCTGCCGCCCGTCACCACCTGCGTGTCCCCGGTGACGGCGTCCTTGTAGGTCCCGTCGGGTATGCCGGTGTACGTGGCACCGCCCGTCACGGTCACCAGGGCGAAACTGTCCGTGCCGCTCGCCGCGTCGGTGTAACGGCGCTTGTACGCCATGGAGCCGGTGATGCCCTCCGTGGAGTACTGCCCCATCTGCAGGGCCGGCACCGCCCGGCGGATCCGGTTGAGCCGCTGGACGTGCTTGACCAGCGGCTGCGCCAGGGTGCCGGCGACCGCGCCGGTCGCCGAGTCGACCGTGCCGAACTCCGACGCCTCGACGTCTCCGGCGAGGTGCGCGCCGTAGTAGGCCCGGCCGGTCGTCGCCAGCGGGCAGGTGGGCCCGCAGTCGATCTTCTTCCCGGCCTGGAACTCGATCTCGGAGCCGTAGTACAGCGTGGGGATGCCGCGGAAGGTCCACATCAGCGACATGTTCTCGGCCCAGGCGTCCGTGCCGCCGGAGTAGCGTTCACCGCTCTTGTTGGGCCCGTAGTCGTGGCTGTCGACGTAGACCACGTTGTAGGTGGCGTCGTTGTAGCTGTCGTCGGAGTCCTTGCCGTTGTCGTAGGCGTTGTTCGCGTCACCGAAGTTCATGTGCATGCGCATGTCGATGACGTTCATGCCCGAGAACCTGCTGTGGTCCGGGGCGTGGTAGGTGTTGCCCTCCAGGAAGGCGTTGGTGGAGGTCGGCTGGGAGCCGGTGCCCTGCCGCTGTTCGTAGTCGTACATCTCGAGGGCGGCCTTCCCGTCGTCGGCGCTGTACTCCTTGCGCTCCTTCCAGGTGTAGAACTGCGCGCTGTGGTTGACGGAACCGCGGTTCCACTTGTCGTTGACGAACGCGGCCACCTCGCCGAAGACGAAGTACTCCGTCACCCCGCGGTCGTCGGTGGCGGGAGCCCACGTCAGGACGACGGACACGCCGTCGGCGCTCGCCGACACCTTGGACGGGGCGGTGGGCGCCTGCGTGTCCGGAGTCCCGGCCGCGCAGGGGTCCTGGGCCCCCGCGGTGACCTTCCTGTCCTTCACGGTGGTCAGCCCGGCCGGCACCGCGTAGTCGGCGCCGTTGTTGTGGTCCCAGACGCCGTTGCCGTTGTTGAACGCGGCCAGCATGGTGGTGGCCGCGTCCAGGTCGACCGACCTCCTCATCCAGCCGGTGCAGGCGGCCTCCATACCCACGCCTGGGACGGCGGTCCACGTCCCGCCCGCCGGTCTGTAGTGCAGGTTGGTGGTGCTCCAGCCCACCGTGGTGGTCGAGTAGTAGACCGACGCCGTGTGCGGGCCGCCGGGGTCCGGGTCGGGCTCCGTACCGCCGCCGCACGGGTCGCTGTGGGCGACGACACCGTCCTTGACGGTGATGGCGCCGGTGCCCAGCGCGTAGTTCTTCCCGGCGTTGTTGTCCCACACGCCCGCGCCGTCGGTGAAGGTGGCCGCCAGTCCGGACGCGCCGCCCAGGTCGACGGTCCGCTTCACCCAGTCCGGGCACGCGGCCTCCATCGGCACCCCGGGGACGGTCGTCCACGCACCTTTGTCCGGCGCGTAGTGCAGGGAGTAGGAGGACCAGTTCCTGGTCTTCGTGTAGTAGAAGACGGTGGCGGTGGTCTCGGAGGCCGCCGCGGGCACGGCCGGAGCCGGCTCGGCCGTCCTGGGCGGCGACGTGAGGAGCCCCAGCACCGCGGTGGCCGCGCAGGCCGCCGCGAGTGGGCGTCCCAGCAGCCGGAAGAGGATGCGTCTCATGCGTGTGTCTCGTCTCCGGGGGAGGGCCGCGGGCGGGTGTGACCGCGGCTGCCGACAGCACAGCCGCCCCGCGAGCGGCTGCGTGGTCCCGCCGGAGAACCCGGACGCGCCTCGGGATTCGGGCGAGCGGTGCGCCCTGACAGCAATCACTGTCAGAACCTTGCTGAAATTCCTTGCAGGACCAGGAAGTTACCCGCGCATGACAAGCCCGTAAAGGGGCCGCGCACGGTGCTTCCCCGGCCGGCCCGGAGGAATGAGGAGGCGGCCGTCGCTGTTGCGGCGTTCATGACCTATTTCGTCGACGTCACGGTGCGCGGCTACGAGCTCGACACCCAGGGACACCTCAACCAGGCCGTCTACCTCCAGTACGCCGAGCACGCCCGCTGGGAGCTGCTGCGGGAGGCCGGGGTGCCCCAGGAGAAGCTGCTGGCCGACGGAGTGGGGCCGGTGCAGCTGGAGGTGACGGTGAGGTACCTGCGCGAGCTGCGAGGCGGGGACCGGGTACGCGTGAGCTGCGCGTTCGCCTACGGTCCGGGGAAGACCTTCGGGGTGCGGCAGCGGATCACCAAGGAGGACGGGACCCTCGCCGCGGAGGTCGACGCCGTGGCCGGCGTGCTCGACCTGACCACCCGCCGGCTGGTCGCGGACCCGGCCGAGCGCCTGGCGTCCCTCGCTGAGAAGCCGGCACTCCTGGGCATCGTCACGGCCTGACGCCGGGGCGTCCCACTCCCGCGGAGCGGAGACCTCGCCTCGCCGGCCCGGGCCCGGCGCCGGGAGCGCTCAGGCCACCGCAGGCCCCGGCTTCCGGAGGCGACTCAACCGGTCGCGTCCTTCGACGCCAGCTTCGCCACCGCCCGGGCGAGCCGCCCGGCCCTGAGCGCGGGGGTCCTGGCGGTGTACAGCTGGAGGTGGACCAGGTACCTGTCCGTCCTGCCCAACCGCTCGAAACACCGCCGCGCCCGGGAGTTCGCGGCCAGCGCGGCGGCGAGGTCGTCGGGCACCGTGGCCTCCGCCTGCGACGGGTACGCCGCCGCCCACCGCCCGTCCGCCTGCGCGGCCCGCACCTCGGCCAGCCCCGGCTCCCGCATGCGTCCGGCGGCGGTCAGTGCCTGGACCTTGCGCACGTTCACCTGGGACCACAGGCTTCCCCGCCGGCGCGGCGAGATCCTCTGCAGGTAGTACGTCTCGTCCAGGGACCTGCGCTGCCCGTCGATCCATCCGTAGCACAGGACGATGTCGACGACCTCGGCGGCCGTGACCGATCTGACGCCGGAGCCCTTCTTGGCGATCTTCAGCCAGAGGGCCGAGCGCGCCCCGTGGTGCCCGGCGAGCCAGGCATCCAGATCCTCACCGCGTGCGAAGACCACGGGCTCCGCACCCGCTTCCTCCGCGCGTCCGGACGCCGGTGTGCTCTCCATGGCGCTACCGCCTTCGTCTCGGTCCAGGTCGTCCTTCGACGTTAGGCGCCCAACAGGACAGGAGATGTCCTGAACGGCACCCGGTCATGCCGGCGTGCGGGGGACCCCGGTTCGGATGCGGGGCCCCGGTGCGCGGGCTGAGGGCGCCCGGCCGGCCGGAGCCGGGACCGCAGGGCACGGTCGCGTACCGCCTCGCCCCCCGTGGCGCCCCGGACGGATCGTTGCGCCGTCCGGCTGATGCGGCTCAGGGCCGCGCCGCAGGTGGACGAAAGGTCAGGTGTTCGCACCTCCTGGGCCTCCCGGCCCACGAGCCGCTCCTCCACCCCAAGGGAGAACGCATGCGCCTGCGCGCCCGCTGGGCCCCGGCCGCTCTACTGCTGATCGCCCCGCTGGTCGGCACCGGCCAGGCCACGGCCGACACCGGCGAGACACTCGTACCCGTGCAGAAGTCGGTCCGGGCGGTGCCCGGGCAGTACATCGTCACCCTCTCGGCCGGGCAGGCACCGGATGCCATGGCCGAACAGCTCGGCGTCAACCCCCTTTTCACGTACAGCAAGGTCCTGCGTGGCTTCGCGGCCACGCTGAACCCTGCCCAGCTGGAGCAGGTGCGCGGCGCGGCCGGAGTCCAGGCGGTCGAGGAGAACAGCGAGGCCTCCGTCTCGCCGCCCGCGGTGAAGACGGCTACGGCGAGAACGCCCGCGGCCGGGTCGCCCGGGGCGGGAGCCGCGCCGAGCAGCCGGATCGCGGCCGGGAGCTGGGGGCAGGACCGCATCGACCAGCGGAGCCTGCCGCTGGACGGTGCGTACGAGGTGGGCGGTACTGGCCAGGGTGTGACCGCCTACATCCTCGACACCGGCATCGAGTCCGCGCACAGCGAGTTCGGTGGCAGGGTGGAGGCCGGATACGACGCGGTCGGCGACGGCCGCGGCGGCGAGGACTGCAACGGCCACGGCACCCATGTGGCGGGGACCGTGGCCGGTGAGACCTACGGTGTCGCCCCTTCGGCCTCCCTCGTGCCGGTACGGGTGCTCGACTGCGAGGGCTCGGGGACCTGGGCCGGGATCATCGCCGGTCTCGACTGGATCGCCCGGAACGCCGACCAGCCGGCCGTGGTCAACGCCTCGCTCGGCGGACCCGCCTCCTCGGCGGTCGACGACGCGTTCGACGCGCTCGCGGAGCAGGGCACCCTGCCCGTCGTCGCCGCGGGCAACGAGAACCAGGACGCCTGTGACGTCTCGCCGGCGCGCGCCGGCCGGGTGGTCGCCGTGGGCGCGAGCGACGCGCAGGACCGGCAGACGGTGTTCAGCAACTGGGGCACGTGCGTCTGGATGTACGCGCCCGGCCTGGACATCGTGTCGGCCAAGCTCGGCGGTGGCTCCACGAAGCTGAGCGGCACGTCCATGGCCAGTCCGCACGCCGCGGGTGTCGCCGCGCTGTACAAGGAGCAGAACCCGGACGCGACGCCCCAGCAGGTCGCCGACCGGCTCGCGGCGGACGCCACCCCGGACGTCCTGACGGGCCTGGGTGCCGGCTCTCCCGACCGGCTCCTGTACACCGGCGGCCTCTGACCTCCGGCCGTTTTCCCTGAGCGGGGCCCGCGCGCGGCGCGGGCCCCGCACCTCGCTGTGGGCGCTCCCCGC
>NZ_JBEXWB010000146.1:0-14824 GCF_040629645.1 Streptomyces sp. NPDC005899
GGGCCGCGCGCCCCGCTGCCGCGGTCGGCCGCGGAGTCGGACCCCGTCCCCGTCCCGCTGCATCCGGCGGCCAGCAGCCCGCCTGCCAGCAGCAGTACCAGCGCACCGCGGTGTGTCCTTGCCCGGTGTTCCATCCGTGCCCCCCACGTCGTCGGTTCTCCGGATGTGACGTACGGGGAGCCCGGCGGGATCGGACGAACGTGTTGCGGATCCGTCTCGATGTGGCAACAGCGGTCGGGGCCCGGGCACGCCACCGGCTTCAGGACACGATGTCCTTGCGGCTGAACCCCCGGAAGGCCAGCGCGAACAGGATCAGGGCGTACGTCACCGAGACCGCGGCCCCCTTGGTCACCCCGCCCCACTCCAGGTCCGGCTGGAGGGCGTCCGCCCAGGCGAACTGCCAGTGGGCGGGCAGGAACTCGCGCCAGGTGCCGAGCGCGGTGACCGCGTCCAGGACGTTGCCGACGATGGTCAGCCCGACCGCGCCGCCCACCGCGCCGAGCGGCGCGTCCGTCTTCGTCGACAGCCAGAACGCTAGTGCGGCGGTGACGAGTTGGGAGACGAAGATGAAGGCGACGACGAGCGCGAGGCGCGGCACGGTGTCCGACGTGGCGAGTGCGCCCCCGGTGGGCAGCTTCAGGGGCCCCCAGCCGTACGCGGCCGCTCCCGCGCCCAGGGCGACGAGCGGCAGCAGCACCATCGCGGCGAGGCTGAAGCCGAGCGCCACGACGAGCTTGCTCCACAGCAGCCGGGCCCGGGGCACGGGCGCCGCGAGGAGGTAGCGCAGCGAGGACCAGCTGGCTTCGGAGGCGACGGTGTCCCCGCAGAACAGTGCGACCGGCACCACGAGCAGGAAGCCGGCGGAGACGAAGAGGCAGGTCGCCGCGAAGTTCGCGGCGGACTCCGTCGCCACGTCCATGAGGTTGATCCGCGAACCGCTTCCTCCGCCGCCGTCACCGCCGCCGGGCGTGCCGCCGACCGCGAAGGCGGTGATCAGGATGAACGGCAGTGCCGCCAGCACCCCGAACATGAGCAGGGTGCGCCGCCTGCGCAGCTGCCGCATCGCCTCCACGCGCAGCGGCAGGGTGCGGCGGGCGTGGTAGCCGGGGGCTTCGGCGAGCGCCTGGACCTCTGGTGCGGAGCTCATGCGGATCCTTGGGAGATGAGGGTGAGGAAGGCGTCCTCCAGGCGGCGGTGCGGCCCGACGCCCGTCACCGGCACGTCGAGACGGACCAGTTCGGCGACCAGCTGTGCGGCCGTGGCGCCGTCGAGGCGGACCAGCAGACCGTGGCCGTCGTCGAGGCGGACGGCGGACCCGATGCCCGCCAGGGCGGCCACCTTGTCCGCCAGCGGTTCGGCCACCTCCGCGCCGGTGGTGACGAGCAGCATGTCGCCGGACCCGGTGATCTCGGCGACCGGTCCGGCCTGGACGAGCTGCCCCCGGTCCATGACCACCAGGTGGGTGCAGGACTGTTCGACCTCGGAGAGGAGATGGCTGGACACGATCACCGTCCGGCCTCCGGCCGCGTACCGGATCATCACGTCCCGCATCTCACGGATCTGCGGCGGGTCGAGGCCGTTGGTCGGTTCGTCGAGGATGAGGAGGTCGGGCATGCCGAGCATGGCCTGGGCGATGGCGAGGCGCTGCCGCATGCCCTGGGAGTACGTGCGCACGGCACGGGCCAGGGCGTCGCCGAGCCCGGCGATCTCCAGGGCCTCGTCGAGGTGGGCGTCCCCGGCGGGCCGCCCGGTGGCCTGCCAGTACAGCTCCAGGTTGGAGCGGCCCGACAGGTGCGGGAGGAAGCCGGCGCCTTCGACGAAGGAGCCGACGCGGGACAGCACGGGGGCCCCGGGGCGGATCGCGTGCCCGAAGACGCGGATCTCACCGGCGTCGGGGGTGATGAGCCCCATCAGCATGCGCAGGGTGGTGGTCTTGCCGGCGCCGTTCGGTCCGAGGAGACCGAGGACCTGCTCCTTCTCGACGCGGAAGCCGAGGTCGCGTACGGCGTAGCGGCCGGTGGCCCCGGCGTACTTCTTGGACAGGCCCGTGATCTGCAGCGGTACCCCGGTCAGCGCCGGGTCGGGGGCGGGGGCGGCGGTGCGCCGGCGTGCGGTGAGCAGGATGGCGGCGGCGGCGAGCAGCCCGGCCGCCGGGAGCCCCCAGGTCCACCAGGGCAGTGCCGCCGCGGCGGTTGCCACGGCGGGGGCGGTGGGGATGGTCAGGGGCCCGTCGAGGGACACGGTGTAGGTCGCGGGCTCGGCGGGTGAGGCGTAGGCGAGGTCGGTCGCGGAGAGGACGAGGCGGAGGCTGTGCCCGGCCTCGACGTCGTGGTCGACGGCGGGCAGGGCCAGTTCGATCGGCTTGCCCTGCTGGTCGGGGGTGATCCGGTAGGGGGCGACGAGCTGGGAGGGCAGCACCTGCTGCTTCCCGTCCGGCGAGACGTCGTAGATCTTGCCGAACAGCACGGCGTCACCGTGGTCCGCTCGCACGTTCACGCGGACGGTGGGCGATCCGGTGACGTGCACGGCGCTGTCCAGCGGGGCGGAGTCGAAGCGGGCGTGCTGCCCGGGGAAGTCGAGGGAGAACCCGACGCCGAGCGAGGACAGCTGGGAGAGTCCGCCGCCGATGCCGGGGACGGCGGAGACGGAGGGCGGGTTGCCGCCCGCGGGGCTGCGGAAGGTCTGCGTGAGGCCGTCGCCGGAGGTGTTCCGCCCGCCGTCAGGTCCGCCACCCGTCGCCGGCCGCCGTCCGGCGCCGGTCAGGGTGATCTCGTGCTCACCGCTGTGCAGACCGGGGTAGGCGGCGCTGGTCGCGCCGCGCTTCAGGGCGGCGCCGTCGGTGGAGTCGACGCCGCCGGTCCGGGTCACTCGGAACCCGGGTCCGGTGCCGGCCCCCTCGTCCTCCTTCAGGTACCGGTCGAACCAGTCGCCGATCCGGGCCTCGACGCGGTCGCCCTCGTCGTCCCCTCCGTCGTGTCCGCCCGCGATCCAGTCGACGGAGACGGGCGCGCCGTTGGCCTTGACCGCCTCGGCCATGGCGTCGGCCTGGCCGAGCGGGAACAGGGAGTCGCTCTGCCCCTGGACGATGAGCGCGGGCACGTCGATCCGGTCGGCCACGGCCTGGGGGGAACGTTCCGTCAGGAGTGCGCGCGCGGCGGCGTCCGGCTTGCCGCTGACGGCCACCCGCTCGTACATCTCGCACAGCTCCTTCTGGAACTTCTGGCAGCCGCCGCCGGAGCTGACGAAGATCCCCGCCCAGAGCTTCTTGAACACCCCGTCCGGGAAGAGCGCGTCGGCGAGGTTCCAGTAGCCGATCACCGGTGCGACGGCGTCGACCCGGTCGTCGTACCCGGCGGCCAGCAGCGACACGGCGCCACCGTAGGAGACGCCGGTGATCCCGACGCGCGGGTCGCCCTTCGCGTCGAGCTCCACCTCGGGCCGGCCCGCCAGCCAGTCGATGAGCCCGGAGACGTCCCTGACCTCACGGTCGGGGGCGTTGAGCGTGATCTCCCCGCTCGTCCTCCCGAATCCACGGGCGGACCACGTCATGACGGCGTACCCGTCGGCGGCGAGCCTCTCGGCCTGGGCGCGCGCGTCGTCCTTGCTGCCGCCGAAGCCGTGCCCGATGAGCACGGCGGGGCGTGGCCGCGTGCCCCCCGACGTGAAGTACGACGTGTCGACCGACACCCCGTTCATCTTCATCATCCGGTCCTGCCGGTGCACGGCCGGGGCACTGTCGTCGGCGACGGCGGCCCAGGTGCCGGCCCCCGCGAGTACGGCGAGGGCGGCGGCCACCGCGGCCCACCTGCCCGGTGTACGGGGCAGCCGGTGCCGCCACCGGGAAGTCGGTTTCTCCATGACCCGACCCTAGACGGAGCACGCGGCCCCCCGGGTTGCCCCTGGGGGGAGTTCCCCGGCCTCCCTGAGAGGTACCGCGCGGTCCGTCCGTACTCCGCCTGCGGTACACCGCACGCGGCACGCTCCGGCCAGGCCAGGCACGGGCGCCCGCCCCTGCCTTCGCGGCACTCGGCCACCACCGTCCGGTGTACACGGACACGGTGAGCGTGCTGCCCGGCTCGGCCCCCGTGTTCGAGATGTTCGAGCGCGCGATGGGCGCCGGCGTGCGCGTCGCCCGGGCGCTGCTCACCGCGTCGGACACCACGGCGGTGGCCCGGCTCTCGGCCCGCGAGATCGGCTCCGCCCCGGAACGCGAGGTCGCGGGCAGTGCGCGCAGGGCCCGCCTCCTGGACGAGCGGGTCCCGCCCGACGTGGCCCGGGTGGCCGCGGACGGCCGGACGGTGGCGGAGATCGCCTCGGAGGTGCTCGCGCTCACGGGGTGGTGGGAACCGGGCGGGGAGCGCCGAGATCGAGCGGTGTCTCCACGGGCAGCAGGGCGGCGGCCCGTTCCCGCTCCCCCGCCCGGACCGCCGCGTGCACCTCGCGGGCCAGGGGCGTGACATCGCGCACGGACACGATCCACTCGTCGGCGTACCGCCGGGCGGCCTCCCCGGAGAGCCCGAGCTGGAGCGAGCGGTACGGGAGCGGGTTCAGGGACAGATCGCGCTCGGGGTCCCACTGGACGCGTGCGGGAGCGGACCGCAGCGCCCGCTTCCACGCGCCCCGGTCCTCGTGGACGCCGTGTACGTAGTGCGAGAGTTCGGCGTTCGCCAGCGCCCACGCGAGGCCGTCGCGGGCGATCTCGACGGCCAGCACGGTCTCCTGCCCCTCCTTCGTGCCCCAGCCGCAGCGGTACATCATCCACAGGAAGCTCGGCTTGATCCACGTCATGCGGTCGCGCTTCCAGGCCGCCGGGAAGCGCCCGTCCCGGGCGGCCGGCAGTCCGATGGCCGGCCGGTAGGCCTGGTACACGGTGACGGTGGAGCCGGTGTGCTGTGCGCGGATCTCGTAACGGGGCGGGTGCGGAGGGGCGTTCATTCGGCCAGGATGCGGGGCCTCGGCGCGTCCGGGCACCTGGTTTTCGCGCTCGCCCCCGACCCCCGGTCGCGTCCCGGCAGCGATCGGAACGTACCCCCGGCCGCGTCGAGACGTGCCCGTGGGCCCAGGGGGCGGCAGCACCGGATCGTCCGACGGATGCCGCCCCGGACCTGGAGGCGTTCCCCGTCGCTGGACGTCTGCGAGTGTCCGGTCGAAGATCTACCAGAGTGCCTGGCAGCCATGCCGGCCGCTCGCCGGTGAAGCCGCGCCACGGCACTCGGAAAGGCCTCCCCATGCCCCGCACCACCCCGCCGCGTCCCCTGGACGTGGAAGCGGTCTTCCCCGCGCTGGCAGCCCACCGGCGCACGACCACCCGGCTGCATCCACGTCACGGGACCCCGCATGCGCGGGAGAGTTCGGTGGCGGGCCCACTGCTGTGGCCGGCCGACGAGGCGTGGCCGGTGTGCACGGTCGTACACCCGAAAGGCACCGGCCACCGTCTCTCCGACGTGCGGCTGCGCCGCCGGATCCTGAAGGACGCACGGGGGCGGGAGTACACCGAGGACGAACAGCGCCTCCTCGACGGCTTGACCCGGGGCAACCACGTCCCGGACCTCCACGACGACGCCCCGTCGCCGATGCTGGCCGTCGCCCAGCTGTACGCGCGAGAGGTCCCGGATCTCGCGGGACCTGAGGGACATGACCTGCTGCAGGTCTTCTGGTGCCCCTTCGAGGTGCACGGTGACGACCGCACGATCGACGTCGTGCTGAAATGGCGGCGCTCGGCCGATGTCGGCGCAGTACTCACTCCACAGCCCGAGCCCCCGGTGGCCGGTCGCGCCGAATGCGTGCCCACGACGTGTGTCGTGCACCCGGAACAGGTCGTGGAGCACGAGTACCTCGGGCTGCTGGGCGAGGCCCTCCAGGAGGCGATCGCCGAGTGGGAGGAGGGCCTCCTCGACGAGGAGGAGGACGAGGACGCCTCGCATCCACCGAAGCGCTACGCGACGTACGAGGAGTACGAGGCCGCGACGGCCTCGGCCGGGGAACCGGAGGAGGTCGACTACATGAGCGACCTGTCGATCGCACCCGGCTGGAAGGTCGGTGGCTTCGCCTCCTGGCATCTGACGGACCCCGCCCCGGTCGACTGCGCCGTGTGCGATGCGGCGATGCCCCCGCTGCTCACCGTGGCCGCAGGGGAGTACGACGGTGCGTCACGCAGCTGGTTGCCGATCGAGGACCGGGACGCCGGCCACGATCCGCACGTCATCACCCCGTCCGACGTCTACCTGGGCCGGGGCCTGATGCGCGTGCACACCTGCCCGGCCGATCCCGGCCACCCGCACCGCCTGAGCTTCCAGTAGCACGGCTCGCCCCGGCCCTACGGGCGGCGTGTCGGTACCGGCCGCAGTGCCGGCCAGCGATCGAGGACGGCGCGGCGCAGGTCCGCCGCGAGGGTGCGCAGGTGCGGAAGGCGTCCGTCGTCCGAGGTCGTGGTGGCGACGACGCCGAGCCGGTGGGCCAGGCGCTGGCGGGCGGTGGCCGTGCCCCAGGTCCAGTCCTCCCGCGGAAGGCGGGCCAGGTGATCGGTGGCGCCCCGGTGGGCGCGCTGGACCAGGGCGTCGCCCCGGATGAGCCAGCCCGCGCAGGCGTCGGCGAGCCCGGCCTCCGGCAGCGTGGTGCCGGTCTCGGCGCGCCAGGCCGTGCGGTAGGCGGCCTCCGCCCGCTCCAGCAGGGGGGCGGGTGCCCTCGTGACGCACCAGCAGGTCGGGAACCCGATGCGGAGGTAGGCGAGCTCGATCAGGCCGCTGCCCAGGGACGCCTGCTCGAAGTCGACGAACCTGACCCCGTCCGGGGTGAGCAGGTCGTTGCCGGGGCACGGGTCGCCGTGGAGGAGCGCGGTCCCCTCCGCCCGGCCGAGGCGCTCCACGAGGGCGTGGAGTTCGTCCCGTACGCCTGAGGACGCGACGGTACCGAGGCTCTCGGCCAGGGTGAGGAACGACGTGACGTCGGCGCCGGTCGGACCCTGCCAGCGCGGCAGGGTGCCCGCGTCGCCGGGGCGCGCGGTGCTGTGCAGCCTCGCGAGCGCGGCCGCGTGGCCGACGATCCAGTCGGCGGGCGGCCGCCGGCCGTCGAGGTGCTCCATGACCAGGACGCGCTCGGCCGGATCGGTGCCGAGCAGCGCGGGCGCCACCGGAGCGTGGGTGGCCCGGCCGGCGATGCGCAGGGCGGCCACCTCGCGCTCGTAGCGCTCGTCGGCACCGGGGCCCGCCACCAGCTGTTTCAGCACCGCCGGGCGGCCGGAGAGCTCGATGCGCCAGACCCGTGAACGCGGGCTGCTCTCCAGGGCGGACGGGTGCGCGGGCGGGCCCAGGCGGTCCCGCAGGGTCTCGCCGAACGGAAGCCGCGACGCCGTCACCATGCGGTCAGTCTTCCACCCGGCGAGCGCTCGCGTACGCCGCTTCAGTGGTTGCGGGGGAAGCCCAGGTCGACGCCTGACGGTGCGTCGGCCGGGTCCGGCCAGCGGGTGGTGACGACCTTGCCGCGGGTGTAGAAGTGCACGCCGTCGTTCCCGTAGACGTGGTGGTCGCCGAAGAGGGAGTCCTTCCAGCCGCCGAATGAGTGGTAGCCGACGGGCACCGGGATCGGGACGTTGACGCCGACCATGCCGGCCTCGATCTCCAGCTGGAAGCGGCGGGCCGCGCCGCCGTCGCGGGTGAAGATCGCCGTGCCGTTGCCGAACGGCGAGGCGTTCATGAGGGCCACGCCGTCCTCGTAGGTGTCGACGCGCAGCACGCACAGGACGGGGCCGAAGATCTCGTCCCGGTAGGCGTCGGAGTCCGTGGAGACGTGGTCGAGGAGGGAGAGGCCGATCCAGTGGCCGTCCTCGAAGCCCTCCACCGTGTGGCCCGTGCCGTCCAGGACGACGTCGGCGCCCTGGGCCGCCGCTCCGGTGACGTAGGAGGCGACCTTGTCCCGGTGGGCCGCGGTGATGAGCGGACCCATCTCGGAGGCGGGGTCGGTGCCGGGGCCGATCCTGATCTTCTCGGCGCGCTCCTTGATACGGGCCACGAGCTCGTCGCCGATCGCGCCGACGGCGACGACGGCCGAGATCGCCATGCAGCGCTCCCCGGCGCTGCCGTAGGCGGCGGAGACGGCGGCGTCCGCCGCCGCGTCCAGGTCGGCGTCCGGGAGGACCAGCATGTGGTTCTTCGCGCCGCCGAGCGCCTGGACGCGCTTGCCGTTCGCGGAGGCCGTGGCATGGATGTGGCGGGCGATCGGGGTGGATCCGACGAAGGAGACCGCGGCGACGTCGGGGTGGGCGAGGAGCGCGTCGACGGCCACCCTGTCGCCGTGCAGGACGTTCAGCACGCCGTCGGGCAGTCCGGCCTCCGAGGCCAGCTCGGCCAGCAGGTTGGCGGCCGAGGGGTCCTTCTCGCTGGGCTTCAGCACGAAGGTGTTCCCGCAGGCGACGGCCAGCGGGAACATCCACATCGGCACCATGGCCGGGAAGTTGAACGGCGTGATGCCCGCGACGACGCCGATGGGCTGCCGGATCGAGGAGACGTCGACCCGGCTGGAGACCTGGGTGGACAGCTCGCCCTTCAACTGGGTGGTGATCCCGCAGGCCAGCTCGACGATCTCCAGCCCGCGGGCGACCTCGCCGAGCGCGTCGGAGTGCACCTTGCCGTGCTCGGCGGTGATGAGCGCGGCGATCTCGTCGCGGTGGGCGTCCAGCAGGGCCCGGTAGCGGAAGAGGACGGCGGTGCGGGCGGAGAGGGAGCTGGTGCCCCAGGTGGCGTACGCGCTCTTCGCGGCGGCGACGGCCGCGTCGGTCTCCTCGGCGGAGGCGAGCGCGACCTGCGTGGTGACGGCGCCGGTCGCCGGGTCGGTGACCGGGCCGTAGCTGCCCGACGTGCCCTCGACGGTCCGGCCACCGATCCAGTGGTTGACGGTCTTCATGACGGGGTCTCCTTCACAGGTGGCGGCGTCGGGCTGCGATCTGCCGGTCGTACTCTTTCCGTGCCCCGGCCGCCGGGGGGCGGGTCGCGGTCTCGGCTACGGGAACATCCCACCACGCCTGTGCCGGAGGGGGCCCCGACACTGTGTCTGCCGTTTCGGTCTCCACGTAGACACAAGTGGGGCGGTCCGCGGCGCGCGCCTCGGCGAGGGCCGCGCGCAGGCCGGCCACGGTCTTCGCCCGCAGCACCCTCATGCCCAGGGAGGCCGCGTTCGCGGCGAGGTCGACGGGGAGCGGGAGGCCGGTGTAGGCGCCGTCGGCGTCCCGGTAGCGGTAGGCGGTGCCGAAGCGTTCGGCGCCGACGACCTCGGAGAGCCCGCCGATGGACGCGTACCCGTGGTTCTGGAGGATGACGAGCTTGACGGGCAGGCACTCCTGCACGGCGGTGACGATCTCGGTGGGGTTCATCAGGTACGTGCCGTCACCGACCAGGGCCCAGACCGGCCGGCCGGGTGCGGCGAGCTGGACGCCGAGGGCGGCCGGGATCTCGTATCCCATGCAGGAGTAGCCGTACTCCACGTGGTACTGGCGCGGGGAGCGGGCCCGCCACAGCTTGTGGAGGTCGCCCGGGAGCGAGCCGGCGGCGTTGATCAGGACGTCGTCCTCGGTGACGAGGGCGTCGAGCAGGCCGAGGACCTGGGCCTGTGTCGGGCGGGCGTCCGGGTCGGGGGCGGCGAAGGCCGCGTCGACGCGCTCCTCCCAGCGCTCCTTGGCCGCCGTGTACGCGCTCTCGTAGCCGGCGTCGACGCGGTGACCGTGTGCGTGCAGGGCGGCGCCGAGCGCTTCGAGGCCGGTGCGGGCGTCCGCGACGAGGGGCAGCGCGGCGAGCTTGTGGGCGTCGAAGCCGGTGATGTTGAGGTTGAGGAAGCGGACCCCGGGGCCGGCGAAGAGGGTGGAGGAGGCGGTGGTGAAGTCGGTCCAGCGGGTGCCGACCCCGATGACGAGGTCGGCCTCCCTGGCGAGGGCGTCGGCCGTCGCCGTCCCGGTGTGGCCGATGCCGCCGACGTCGGCGGGGTGGTCGTGGCGCAGGGAGCCCTTGCCCGCCTGGGTGCAGGCGACGGGGATGCGGGTGGCGGCGGCGAAGGCGGCGAGGGCCTCCTCGGCGGCACTGTGGTGGACGCCGCCGCCCGCGACGAGCAGGGGCCGGCGTGCGCCGCGTACCGCCCGCACCGCCCGCTCCAGCTCGGACGGGTCGGGGGCGGGCCTGCGTACGGGCCAGACGCGCTCCGCGAAGAACTCCGCCGGCCAGTCGTACGCCTCGGCCTGGACGTCCTGCGGCAGCGCCAGCGTGACGGCGCCCGTGCCGGCCGGGTCGGCGAGGGTCCGCATCGCCTGGAGGGCCGCCGGGATCAGCGCCTCCGGGCGGGTGACGCGGTCGAAGTAGCGGGAGACGGGGCGCAGGCAGTCGTTGACCGACACGTCGCCCGCGTACGGCACTTCGAGCTGCTGGAGGACCGGGTCGGCGGGACGGGTCGCGAAGGTGTCGCCGGGCAGCAGGAGGACGGGGATGTGGTTGACGGTGGCGAGGGCGGCGCCGGTGACGAGGTTGGTGGCACCGGGGCCGATGGACGTGGTCACGGCCTGGGCGGAGAGCCTGCCGGACTGGCGGGCGTAGCCGACCGCCGCGTGCACCATGGCCTGTTCGCTGCGGCCCTGGAGGTAGGGCATCGCGGGGCCCGACTCGACGAGCGCCTGTCCGATGCCGGCGACGTTGCCGTGGCCGAAGATGCCCCAGGTGGCGCCGATGAGCCGTCGGCGCCGGCCGTCGCGCTCGGTGTACTGGCGGGCGAGGAAGGCGATCAGCGCCTGGGCGGTGGTGAGCCTGCGGGTGGCCGCGCGGTGCGTGGTCATCGGCCGGCCTCCCGGCCGTACAGCGGGAGTCGCGCGTCGACCGGTTCGGCCGGCCACGTGTCGCGGATCCAGCGGTGGTCGGGGTGGTCGCGGATCAGCCACTCACGGTGCTCGCCCGGGCCCGCCATGACGTTCAGGTAGTACAGGGTGCGGCCGGGCGGGGCGACGGACGGGCCGTGCCAGCCGTCGGGGATCAGGACGGCGTCGCCGGTGGCGACCTCCGCGAGGACGTCCGTCCCGCCGGGGCGGGACGGGGACACCCGGTGGTAGCCGAGGCCGCCGTCCTCCACCTCGAAGTAGTAGATCTCCTCCAGCACGGACTCCACGCCCGGTTCGTGCTCGTCGTGCTTGTGCGGCGGGTAGGAGGACCAGTTGCCACCCGGGGTGAGGACCTCGACGGCGATGAGCCGGTCGCACGCGAAGGTGCCGGCGGCGGCGAAGTTGTTCACCTGCCGCGAGCAGGCACCGGCACCCCGGAGTTCGACCGGTACCTCCGGCGCGGGGCCGTAACGAGCGGGGAGTCGTCGCTCGCACCTCGCTCCTGCCAGGGCGAAGCGGCCTCCCGCGCCGGAGGTGATCTGTGCGCGGGCGTCACGCGGCAGATAGGCGAAATCGGTCACCGCGCTGAACACACTGCTCCTGCCCCGCAGTTCGAAGATCTCACCTGCCGTCCGCACCGTACAGCCACCGGTCAACGGCAGCACGATCCATTCACTCTCCCCGGTGGCCATCGTGTGAACTCCGCCCGGGCCGAGCTCCAGGACCCGCAGGCTCGACCGGTCCCAGTCGGCCGTGTCCGGGCCGATGTCGAGGGCGTACGGGCCGCCCACCGTCTCCCCGGCCCGGAGGTGGTACCGCTGCTGCTCGCTGCGCGTCGTCATGGCCGCATCCCTACCCGCTCGTCCGGGAGGTGCTCACTCACAACAGCCCCACGGCCGTGTCGACCGCCCCCGCCACGTCCCCGTCGGCCGGGTAGAGGAGCGAACGCCCGACGACCAGGCCCTGGACGGTCGGCAGCCGCAGGGCCCCGCGCCACTTCTCGTACGCCCCGTCCGGGTCGCCCCCGACCTCGCCGCCGAGCAGGACGGCGGGCAGCGTCGAGGCGCGCAGCACCCGCCGCATGTCCTCGGGGTTCTCCGTGACGGGGACCTTCAGCCAGGTGTAGGCGGATGTGCCGCCCAGCCCGGAGGCGACGGCCACGGAGGTCGTGACGGCCGCTGCCCCCAGGTCGGTGCGGAGGCCGCCGCCGGTGCGGTGGCAGAGGAACGGCTCGATGAAGACGGGCAGCCGGCGGGCTGCCATCGCGTCCACGGTGCGGGCCGCGGTGTGCAGCGTGTCCAGGGAGGCGGGGTCGCCGTGGTCGATCCTCAGCAGCAGCTTGCCCGCGTCGTAGTTCCGCCGGGCCAGGTCGGCGGGCCGGTGGCCGGTGAAGCGGTCGTCGAGCTCGAAGACGGCGCCGGCGAGCCCGCCGCGGTTCATGGAGCCGATGACGACCTTGTCCTCCAGGGCGCCGAGGAGGAGCAGGTCCTCCAGAACATCGGCGGCCGCCAGCACCCCGTCCACACCGGGGCGGGACAGCGCGAGGCAGAGGCGCTCCAGCAGGCCGAAGCGGTCGGCCATGGCCATCTCGTCGTCCCCCACGGCGAGGGCGCCACGCGCCGGGTGGTCCGCCGCGATGACCATCAGGCGCCCGCTGGGGCCGAGGAGGGGGCGCCTGCGGCGGGCGGCGGCGGCCTCGGCCACCGCCTCGGGGCGGTGTGCCCGGAGGCGGACGAGGTCGGCGACGCCGGCCGCGGCGGGCCGGGTCACGGGGTGGCTCCGGTGGCCCGCGGTGCCGGGCCGGTCGTGACGGCACCGTCGTCGAGGGCCTTCTCGACCTCGTGCGGGAACGGCATGGCGGACGAGCAGGCGAGGCGGGACGCGACGATGGCTCCCGCCGCGTTCGCGTACCGCATGGTGCGCGCGGTGTCCCATCCGGCGAGCAGCCCGTGGCAGAGGGCGCCGCCGAACGCATCCCCGGCCCCCAGTCCGTTGACGACGTCCACGGGCAGGGGCGGGACCTCGGCGGTGGTGCCGTCGCGGTGGACGGCGAGCACGCCCGCCGGGCCCCGCTTGACGACGGCGAGTTCGACACCGGCGGCCAGCAGGGCCCGGGCGGCGGCGTGCGGGTCGCGTTCCCCGGTGGCGATCTCGCACTCGTCGACGTTGCCCACGGCGACCGTGGCGTGGGCGAGTGCTTCGCGGTACCGGGCGGGGGCCACGGAGCCGTGGTCCTCCTCGTCCCAGAACATGGGGCGCCAGTCGAGGTCGAAGACCGTGGCCCGCCCGGGCGACGCCGTCCGTGCCGCGCCGCGTGCGCGGAGTGCGGCGAGGGTGGCGGAGCGGCTGGGCTCCGCGCACAGTCCGGTGCCGGTCATCCAGAAGACCCGGGCGGCGCACACCGCGTCGAGGTCGAGTTCCCCGGTGCGGATCTCCAGATCGGGTGCCTTGGGCTGCCGGTAGAAGTAGAGCGGGAAGTCGTCCGGGGGGAAGATCTCGCAGAAGGTGACGGGTGTCGGATACCGCTCGACGGCGTCCACCCAGCGGGCGTCCACGCCGAGCACCCCCAGTTCGCGGCGGAGGTAGTCGCCGAAGGGGTCCCGGCCGGTGCGGGTGATCACAGCCGTGCGCCGACCCAGCCGGGCGGCGGCCACCGCGACGTTGGACGGGGAGCCGCCGAGGAACTTGCCGAAGGTCTCGACCCGGTCGAGCGTTACGCCGCTCTGCAGCGGGTAGACGTCCACCCCGATGCGCCCCATGGTGATCACGTCGTACGGCTCAGGCATACGCATCCCTTCGGCCCGCGGGTCGGTCGCGGCCGGGCGGCCGGTCCCAGGTCTAGCCCCCGCCCCTCACCCTGTCAACACTTTGTCCGGACATTCGGACGAATGCTTGACACCGGATTTCCTGCCCTGAAAGGTGGCCGGCATGACCTCCTCCGCACCCTCTCCGGCCCGCATCCGCATCGGCTCGGCACCCGATTCCTGGGGGGTGTGGTTCCCCGACGACCCGCGGCAGGTGCCCTGGGAGCGGTTCCTCGACGAGGTCGCCGAGGCGGGTTACGAGTGGATCGAGCTCGGCCCCTACGGTTATCTGCCGATCGACCCCGCGAGGCTCGCGGACGAGACCGCCCGCCGCGGACTGAGCGTCTCGGCGGGCACCGTCTTCACCGGATTGCACCACGGCCCGGATGTCTGGGACCGCACCTGGGAGCATGTCGCCGGCATCGCGGCGCTCACCCGGGCGACGGGCGGCGAACACCTGGTCGTCATCCCCTCGTTCTGGCGGGACGACAGGACGGGTGCGGTCCTGGAGGACCGCACCCTCACGCCCGCGCAGTGGCGCGACCTGACCGAGCAGACGGAGCGGCTGGGGCATGAGGTGCGGGAGCGTTTCGGGCTGCGGATCGTCGTGCACCCGCACGCCGACACGCACATCGACACCGAGGAGAACGTCAGCCGTTTCCTCGACGCGACCGACCCCGGCCTGGTCTCCCTCTGCCTCGACACCGGGCACTACGCCTACTGCGGCGGCGACAGCGTGAAGCTCATCGAGACGTACGGGGAGCGGATCGGCTACCTGCACCTCAAGCAGGTCGATCCGGCGGTCCTGGCCGAGGTCGTGGCGGACGGGGTGCCGTTCGGCCCGGCGGTCGCCCGCGGCGTGATGTGCGAGCCGCCGGGCGGCGTACCCGCGCTCGAACCGGTCCTGGCCGCCGCACGCGCCCTGGGCACCGACCTGTTCGCCATCGTCGAGCAGGACATGTACCCCTGCCCGCCGGACAAGCCGCTGCCCATCGCCCGGCGCACCCGCGAGTACCTCCGCGGCTGCGGCCCCGCGCGACCCACAGCCTGACGTCCCGCCGCGGCCACCGGGACGGGACGCGGCACTCGGCCGCGGCCGGCGCCTCCGCTCGCCGCGTCCGGGGCGGACGCGCGTCGATCCGGCGTGCGGAGCGCACCCCCTCGGCGGCCCGGC
>NZ_JBEXWB010000147.1:0-14799 GCF_040629645.1 Streptomyces sp. NPDC005899
CCATGTCGTTGCCCGTGCCGCCCAGCACCGTGCGCGCGGTGTGGGCGTGCAGTTCGTCGTCTCCGGGGCCGCCGTCGACGGTGCTCCGGTCTCGCCGAGGTCCTCGACCTGCTCCGCGCGCAGCCCCGCGCGGGTCCGGTCGGCCCGGGGGAGCACACCCTTGGTGCCTGCGGGGATGTCCAGCTCCTCGTACAGGTGCGGAGACGTGGAGTACGTCTCGACCGGGTCCGGGAACTTGAGGTCCAGTGCCTTGTTGATCAGCTGCCAGCGCGGGATGTCGTCCCAGTCGACCAGCGTGATCGCGATGCCCTTGGCCCCGGCACGGCCGGTACGGCCGATGCGGTGGAGGTAGGTCTTCTCGTCCTCGGGCGACTGGTAGTTGATGACGTGCGTCACGCCCTCGACGTCGATGCCGCGTGCGGCGACGTCGGTGCAGACGAGGACGTCCACCTTGCCGTTGCGGAAGGCGCGCAGCGCCTGCTCGCGGGCGCCCTGGCCGAGGTCGCCGTGGACCGCGCCGGAGGCGAAGCCCCGCTTCTCCAGCTGGTCGGCGATGTCGGCGGCCGTGCGCTTCGTGCGGCAGAAGACCATGGCCAGCCCGCGGCCGTTCGCCTGGAGGATGCGGGAGAGCATCTCCGGCTTGTCCATGTTGTGCGCGCGGTAGACGTGCTGGACCGTGTTCTTCACGGTCGTGCCCTCGTCGTCGGGCGAGGTGGCGTTGATGTGCGTCGGCTGCGACATGTAGCGGCGCGCGAGGCTGATGACGGCGCCGGGCATCGTCGCGGAGAACAGCATCGTCTGGCGCTTGGGCGGCAGCATCGTGATGATGCGCTCGACGTCGGGCAGGAAGCCCAGGTCCAGCATCTCGTCGGCCTCGTCGAGGACGAGGACGCGGATGTGCGACAGGTCGAGCTTGCGCTGGCCGGCCAGGTCGAGCAGCCGGCCCGGAGTGCCGACGATCACGTCGACGCCCTTCTTGAGGGCCTCGACCTGGGGCTCGTAGGCCCGGCCGCCGTAGATCGCGAGAACGCGGACGTTACGGGCCTTGCCGGCGGTGAGCAGGTCGTTGGTGACCTGCTGGCACAGCTCGCGGGTGGGGACGACGATGAGCGCCTGGGGCGCGTCCGTCAGCTTGCCGGGCTCGGCGCGGCCGGCCTCGACGTCGGCGGGGACGGTCACGCGCTCCAGGAGCGGCAGACCGAAACCGAGCGTCTTGCCGGTGCCGGTCTTGGCCTGGCCGATGACGTCGGACCCGGAGAGCGCCACGGGGAGCGTCATCTCCTGGATCGGGAAGGGGGACGTGATGCCGACCGCCTCGAGGGCTTCGGCCGTCTCGTCGAGGATTCCGAGGTCGCGGAACGTAGTCAGGGTGCTGCCTCTTCTGTGAGACGCGGTCCGAGGCGAACGCTGGGGGTCGTACCGTGCCGGGGTTGGTCATCCGGTCTTGGATGGGCCGGGTGGCGCGGGACCACTGCCGTCGCTCGAGCGCTCGTGCCGCTGAGGGGGCCCCTCAGCTGCGGTCGTACGTGCTGTACGCACCGCGTGGAGGGCTGTCGGGTCGGAGCCGATCGGGCCACCGACCGGGCATCCTCATTCAAGGTCGCACCCCTGGCACAGGAAAATGCTCAGTAGGCGCAATACCACTGTACCCCGGAATCGCGCATGTGTGTTGGGCGAATTCATCGGAACGGTGTGATGTCTTCGGTCGGCCGGGCCCTTCCGCCTCCCGGCGGGCGGGCTATTCTGCGCTGCATGGAGACGCCTGACAACGCCACTGAAGCATCCGACGAAGCCCCCGCACCCACCGGCATCGCCGCCCAGGACTGGGCGACGGCGTCCGCCGACGCCCAGTACCGTGCCGCGGTCGTCGATCTGCTCGGCGCACTGGCCTACGGGGAACTCGCGGCCTTCGAGCGGCTCGCCGAGGACGCGAAGCTCGCGCCGACACTCGGGGACAAGGCGGCACTGGCGCGGATGGCGTCCGCCGAATTCCACCACTTCGAGCAGCTCACCGACCGGCTCACCGCGATCGACGCGGAACCGACCGCGGCCATGGAGCCCTTCGCCAAGGCGCTCGACGACTTCCACCGGCAGACGGCGCCGTCGGACTGGCTGGAGGGCCTGGTCAAGGCGTACGTCGGCGACTCCATCGCCAGTGACTTCTACCGGGAGATCGCCGCGCGGCTCGACAAGGACACCCGCTCCCTCGTCCTCGCCGTGCTCGACGACACGGGGCACGGGAACTTCGCGGTCGAGAAGGTGCGCGCCGCCATCGAGGCGGAACCCCGGGTCGGCGGACGCCTCGCCCTGTGGGCGCGCAGGCTCATGGGCGAGGCGCTCTCACAGGCCCAGCGGGTGGTCGCCGACCGGGACGCCCTGTCGACGATGCTCGTGGGCGGGGTGGCGGACGGCTTCGACCTCGCGGAGGTGGGCCGGATGTTCTCCCGGATCACCGAGGCCCACACGAAGCGGATGGCCGCGCTCGGTCTCGCCGCCTGACGGCCGGCGGCCCGCCTACTGGGCCGTGGCCGACCGCACGGGCCGCCTGCGCCGCGGGCGGATCAGCAGGGACAGGGTCACCGCCCCGACCAGCACGGCGCCCGCACCGGTCGCCAGGGCGGGACTCGATCCCAGGGCGGAGTGCGTCAGGTACGCGCCGAACGGCGCACCGAGCGCGCCGGTGAGGAACACCGTGCGAGGGGACGGCAGCCGTTCCGGCAGGGAGTGGAGCGAGACCCAGGACAAGGCGAGCCCCAGCAGGACGGAGCCGATGAATTCCCAGAGCACAGCGGGTCACCTCGCTTGTTGCGCGGCGGACGGTCGGTCCTAGGCGGTCCTACCCGGGCCCCGCGGAACGCAATCCTCCGGCGGCACCGGGGAACCCCTCCGGGTGACCACGGCCCGTTGCCACACATGTCCACGCCGTGCGAGGCCGGTGCCGTGCGAGGCCGGTGCCGGAGTACGTCCGTGCCGGAACAGGCGAAGGCCCGGCGGTTGTCCGCCGGGCCTTCGCCTGTGTCCGTCGCGTCGGGCTGCCTACAGTGCGCCGAAACCCACCCGGCGGGTGCTGGGCTCGCCGATCTCCACATACGCGATCCGATCGGTCGGCACCAGGACCTTGCGGCCCTTGTCGTCCGTGAGGCTCAGCAGCTGCGTCTTGCCGGTGAGCGCCTCGCCGACCGCGCTCTCGACCTCTTCGGCGGAAAGCCCGCTCTCCAGAACGATCTCCCGGGGCGTGTGCTGCACCCCGATCTTGACCTCCACGGCTATGTCCCTCCGACGGTCCGTCTCTGCGCGGTGAACCGCGCCGTACGCAGCACACATTAGCCCGGGTAAGGGGCCGGCCACGGGTCGACCGGCAACGCCCGCAGCGAACACCGGCGGGCATCGCCGCCGGGGGCCGCCTGTCGGCCGCCCCGCGGCCGGGGATCGGCGAGGACGGTCAGTGCTGTTCGATGCCGTGCAGCGGGAATCCGGCGATGCCGCGCCAGGCGAGCGAGGTCAGCAGCTGGACCGCCGTGTCGCGCGGGATGCCGGAGCGGCTGGAGAGCCAGTAGCGCGCCACCACCTGCGAGACACCCCCGAGGCCGACCGCCAGCAGCATGGACTCGTCCTTGGACAGGCCCGTGTCGCCCGCGATGACGTCGGAGATGGCCTCCGCGCACTGCAGGGAGACCCGGTCGACCCGCTCGCGCACCGCCGGCTCGTTGGTCAGATCGGACTCGAACACGAGACGGAACGCGCCGCCCTCGTCCTCCACGTACGCGAAGTAGGCGTCCATCGTCGCCGCCACGCGCAGTTTGTTGTCCGTCGTCGAGGCCAGGGCCGTGCGGACGGACTGGAGAAGCGACTCGCAGTGCTGGTCGAGCAGCGCCAGGTAGAGCTCCAGCTTGCCGGGGAAGTGCTGGTAGAGCACCGGCTTGCTGACGCCGGCCCGCTCGGCGATGTCGTCCATCGCGGCGGAGTGGTAGCCCTGCGCGACGAAGACCTCCTGCGCAGCGCCCAGCAGCTGATTGCGGCGGGCGCGGCGGGGCAGGCGAGTGCCCCGCGGGCGCGCTGCCTCTGTCTGCTCGATGGCTGTCACGCCGCCTCCCAATCGTGTGATCGAACGCAGTAGAAAACGTGCACACTGCGCCACGGAGCCATCGTACTTTTGAGTAACCCGGGTGCGCGCGGCGCGGACGCAGAATTTCACGGACCGGACGGCTTCGGAAGCCGCGGATCTGCCAGGTCACGGCAGAAAGCAGGACGTACTACCGGTAATCGTCCTCATCTTGTCGGACCACGCGGGTCTGCTCGGCGGCGTCCGCCTCGTTCGCCGCGGCCGGGTCGATGTCGGTGAGCGGTACGTCGTCCTCCGGCCGGACATCGGCCTGCTGCTCCGCGGTGTCGGCCTCGGGGGCTTCCGGGTCCGGATCGCCGGGCCGCGGGTCCTCGAACGTCTCGGGATCGCTCGGATCGACCGTCATGGTGGTGGCTCCCTTCCTTCCCTTGCAGGGTAGGAGCAACCCTTCCCGGACGCTATGCGGCCTGTGACCGCGAACACACCGACCCGCGCGTGATCGTCTCGTAACATTGCCACATGTCTTCGACCGAGCTGCCCGGTACCCGAGCCGTCGCCGCCGCCGTGTCTCCCACGGTGAGTGCCGTGAGGGTCGCGGAGGGTGAGAAGCTGCGCTCGGTCGAGCTGCCCGGTCTCACGCTGACCGTCCGGTCCCGGCCGGCGAGGGCGGCCGGGCTCGCGCCCGCCCTCTACGTGCACGGGCTGGGGGGCTCCTCGCAGAACTGGTCGGCCCTGATGCCGTTGCTGGCGGACGTGGTCGACGGCGAGGCCGTCGATCTGCCCGGCTTCGGGGACTCGCCGCCGCCGGACGACGGGAACTACTCGATCACCGGGCACGCCCGGGCCGTGATCCGGCTGCTGGACGCCGGGAGGCGTGGGCCCGTTCACCTTTTCGGGAACTCCCTGGGCGGTGCCGTCGCCACCCGGGTCGCGGCGGTCCGCCCCGACCTGGTGCGCACCCTGACGCTCGTCTCCCCCGCCCTGCCCGAGATCCGGGTGCAGCGGCCCGCCGTGCCGACCGGCCTGCTCGCACTCCCGGGCGTCGCTCCCCTGTTCTCCCGGCTCACCCGGGGCTGGACCGCGGAACAGCGCACGCGCGGTGTCATGGCACTCTGTTACGGCGATCCGGCACGCATTTCCGAGGAGGCCTTCCGTCACGCGGTGGCCGAGATGGAGCGGCGGCTGGAACTGCCGTACTTCTGGGACGCCATGGCGCGCTCGGCCCGGGGCATCGTGAACGCCTACACCCTGGGCGGGCAGCACGGGCTGTGGCGCCAGGCCGAGCGGGTGCTCGCACCGACCCTGCTGGTGTACGGCGGACGGGACCAGCTCGTCTCGTACCGGATGGCACGCCGAGCGTCCGCGGCCTTCCGCGACGCGCGGTTGCTGACGCTGCCCGACGCCGGGCACGTGGCGATGATGGAGTACCCGGAGGCGGTCGCCCAGGCCTTCCGGGAGTTGCTCGACGAACGCGGCGGGAGCTGATCCGGGGCGTGGGACGACACAGTCGTAAGGAGCCCGAGCTCGCGGGGCACGACACGGGGGCCGCGGCACCCGCCGCCGGTGAGGCCGGCGCTGCCCGTGCCGGCAACGGCCGGCGCAGGCGGGACGCCGGGGCGCAGGCTGCGGGGGGTGGTGGGCACGACGCGTTCCACGACGTCCCCCGGGCCCGCGGCGGTCACCCGGAGCAGCGCGAGCCCGGTGGCGGCTGGGGGACCGGTCCGCAGACGCGGGACGAGGGCCGGGACGACGGGCCGGGCCCGTCGCCCGAGGCACGTGCGCGGCAGGCTCTGGCGCGGCAGCTGTCGGCCCAGCAGGCGGCCAGGAGCGCGGCCGAACGGCGTTCGGCGCCCGGTCGGCGGGCCGCGGCCTCCGTGCTGATACCCGGTCCGCGCCGGGAGTTCGTCGACGCCTTCGAGGCGGCCGGCTCGCGCACCACGCGGGCCGTACAGGCCGGCGGCGGCACCGGGACCCCCGACGGGCCGGACCGTGCCACCGAGGTGGCCGGGGACGGGGGTGGCGGCCGGGACTCCAAGGGGGGCAAGGGCCGCACCGTCACCGGGATCGCCGCCGCGGCGGTGACCACCGTGCTCGCCGTCGTGGTGGCCGGGCAGGTGGCGCAGGAGTCCGGGAGCGGCCAGGGGGTGGCCCAGGCCGCCGGCGCCGACCGGGAGGGCTCCGGGGACGCCTCCCGCTCCGAGGAGCGGCCGACCCCCCAGGCCCGCAAGCCGGAGGTCAAGCCCCTGTCGTACGCGGCGAAGATGGCGGAGCCCTATCCGCTCGCACCCGACCTCAAGGCGTCGGGGGAGTTCCAAGCGGTACCGGGGCTGGCGAAGGCTCCGGGCAAGGGGCAGAAGTACCGTTACCGTGTCGACGTCGAGAAGGGGCTGGGCCTGGACGCCGGGCTCTTCGCCGAAGCGGTGCAGAAGACACTCAACGACGACCGCAGCTGGGCGCACGACGGCGCCATGACCTTCGAGCGGATCTCCTCCGGGGAGCCGGACTTCGTGATCACCCTCGCGAGTCCCGGCACCACCGGGGTCTGGTGCGAGAAGTCGGGTCTGGACACCACCGAGGACAACGTCTCCTGCGATTCCGCCGCCACGGACCGCGTCATGATCAACGCCTACCGCTGGGCGCAGGGCGCTTCCACCTTCGGTCCCGGCAAGCTGCTGATCTACCGTCAGATGCTCATCAACCACGAGGTCGGCCACCGGCTGGGGCACGACCACGCGAGCTGCGCCACCCCCGGGGCGCTCGCCCCCGTGATGCAGCAGCAGACCAAGACGCTGGAGCTGAAGGGCATCAAGTGCAAGCCCAACCCCTGGGTTTTCCCCGGGAGTTGAGCTTGCCCGATCGCGCCGTGTCCGTATCGTGGGACGGCCGTCTCATTCCGCGTTGACACCGGGCAGGACGTCGTCCATATTTCTCGGCATGTCACGCGACCCCGCATTCCCCGAGCGCGCCGCCATCGAGCTGGCGCTCCTCGGCGTGGCCGGGTTCTGCGTAGCCGACGTTCTCTGTCGCTGACGCCTGCTCGAGCGCGCGTCGGCCCCTGACGAGCCCTTCTTCGGCTCCCCGGTCCTCCCGACCCCGCGCCCGGGCGTACTTCCGTCCGCGGGCGCGGCCCCTTCCTGACCGGTGACCGGTCCCCCCTCCTCATCCGGGGCGGACCCCGCTGCGCCCACGCGGGCACTCCCCCTGCTCCCCGCAGCACACCGAGAGGTCAACTTCCGATGAGTCAGCCGTCCGTCATACCGCGCCGCGTGGCGACCGCCGCCGCCGTCAGCCTCGCCCTGGTCGCTGGCCTCGCGGCCTGCGCGGGGCCGCAGGACACCGAGGGGAGCGGCGGCTCCGGCGCCTCGGACACGCCCCGGAAGGGCGGCACCCTCACGGTCCTCAACAGCAACCCGCAGGAGGACTTCGACCCCGCCCGGCTCTACACCTCCGGCGGTGGCAACGTCCCCTCCCTCGTCTTCCGCACGCTCACGACCCGCAACCGCGAGAACGGCGCCGCGGGTGCGCAGGTCGTGCCCGACCTCGCCACCGACCTGGGCACGCCCAGCAAGGACGCCACCGTCTGGACGTACACCCTCAAGGACGGCCTGACGTACGAGGACGGCACCGCGATCACCAGCGCGGACATCAAGTACGGCATCGAGCGGTCCTTCGCCGCCGAACTCTCCGGCGGCGCCCCCTACCTGCGTGACTGGCTGATCGGCGGCGCCGACTACGCGGGCCCGTACAAGGACAAGAAGGGCCTCGACTCGATCGAGGTGCCGGACGCGAAGACCATCGTCTTCCACCTGAACAAGCCGGAGGGCGAGTTCCCCTACCTCGCCACCCAGACCCAGACGACCCCGGTACCGAAGGCGAAGGACACGGGTACCCGGTACGAGGAGCACCCGGTCTCCTCCGGGCCGTACAAGGTCGTCTCCAACGAGAACGACGGCGAGCGCCTCGTCCTGGAGCGGAACCCGCACTGGTCGGCCGCCACCGACCAGGAGCGCAAGGCCTACCCGGACAGGATCGACGTACGCTCCGGACTGGACTCCGCCGTCATCAACCAGCGCCTCTCCGCCTCCCAGGGGGCCGACGCCGCGGCCGTCACCACCGACACCAACCTCGGCCCGGCCGAACTCGCCAAGGTCTCCGGCGACAAGAAGCTCGCCGCCCGCGTCGGCACCGGCCACTTCGGCTACACCAACTACATCGCCTTCAACCCGAAGGTGAAGCCGTTCGACGACCCGAAGGTGCGCCAGGCGATCTCGTACGCCGTCGACCGGTCCTCGGTGATCAACGCGGCGGGCGGCTCCTCGCTCGCCGAGCCCGCCACCACCTACCTGCCGAACCAGAAGTCCTTCGGCCACACGCCCTACGACCACTTCCCGTCGGGTGCGACGGGCAACGCCGCGAAGGCCAGGCAACTGCTGAAGGAGGCCGGTCACCCCGACGGCCTGACCGTCACCCTCACCCACTCCAACGAGAAGGACTTCGAGACCGGCCCGGAGATCGCCACGGCGCTCCAGGCCGCCCTCGCGAAGGCCGGGATCACCGTCGAGCTGAAGGGACTGGAGGGCAACGACTACTCCGACACCGTCCACAGCGCGTCGAAGGAGCCGGGCTTCTTCCTCGCGCACTGGGGAGCCGACTGGCCCTCCGGCGGCCCGTTCCTCGCGCCGATCTTCGACGGCCGCCAGATCGTGAAGGACGGCGCCAACTTCAACACCGGCTTCCTGGACGACGCGTCGGTCAACAAGGAGATCGACGAGATCAACAAGCTCACCGACCTGCGGGCCGCCGCCGCGCGCTGGGGCGCGCTCGACCGGAAGATCGGTGAGCGCGCGCTGACGGTGCCGCTCTTCCACCCGGTCTACAAGCGGCTGTTCGGCCAGGACGTCAAGAACGTGGTCATCAGTGACTGGACCGGCGTCCTCGACGTCTCCCAGATCGCGGTCAAGTAGCCATGTCGGAAGTACTCCTCGTCCGGGAGGCGGGAGCGGCGCCGCACGCCGCCCCCGCCTCCGGGGCCCGGCAGTTCTGGCGGCGGCTGCGCGCACAGCGCGCGGCCACCGCCGCCGCGGCCGTGGTCCTCCTGCTCTTCCTGGCCGCGCTCGCCGCACCGCTGCTCACCGCCCTCGCGGGCCAGGACCCCACCACCTACCACCCCGGCCTCGTCGACTCGGCCGCCGGTGGCGTCCCCCTGGGCCGCTTCGGCGGGATCAGCGCCGAACACTGGCTGGGTGTCGAACCGCAGACCGGCCGCGACCTGTTCGCGCGCATCGTCCACGGCGCCCGCGTCTCCCTCGGCGTGGCCGTCGCGGCCACCCTGCTCCAGGTCGCCATCGGAGTCCTCGTGGGGCTCGCGGCCGCCCTCGGCGACCGCTGGGTCGACCAGGTCCTCAGCCGGATCACCGACGTCAACGTCGCCCTGCCGCTCATGGTCATCGCCCTCGGCCTGCTCGCGGTCGTCCCGGCCTCGTTCCCCCGACCCGTCCTGATCGCGCTCGTCATCGGCGGCATCAACTGGGCCGGAACGTCGAAGATCGTGCGCGCCCAGGCGCTCGCGCTGAAGTCGCTCGACTTCGTCGCGGCGGCCCGCCTCGCCGGACGCGGGCGCTGGAGCATCGCCCGGCGCGAACTGCTGCCCTCGCTCGCCGCACCCGTCGTCACGTACGCGGCGCTGCTCTTCCCCGTCAACATCACCGTCGAGGCGGCCCTGTCCTTCCTCGGCGTCGGCATCAAACCGCCCACACCCTCCTGGGGCCAGATGCTCACGGAGGCCGACACCTGGTACCAGTCCGCCCCCACCTACCTCCTGCTGCCCGCGAGCCTCCTCTTCGTGACCGTGCTCGCCCTCACCGTCCTCGCCGAGGGCGTCCGCACGGCCCTCGACCCGCGAGCCGCGTCCCGGCTGCGCGTCGGCACGGGGCGCGGGGAGCGCGAGGGACGGACGAAGGAGCGGACGACATGACCGGGTTCCTCCTGAGGCGGGCCGGGGGCGCCGTCCTCGTCCTGCTGTCCCTCACCGTGATCCTGTACGTGGTCTTCTACGTGGCCCCGGGCGACGTCGCCCAGATCGCCTGCGGCCCGCGCTGCTCACCGGCCCAGGTCGCCCAGGTGACCGAACAACTCCGCCTCGACGACCCCGTGTACACGCAGTACGCGCACTTCCTCCAGGGCATCGTCGCCGGGCGGGACCTCTCCACCGGCACCGGCGTGGAGCACTGCCCGATGCCCTGCCTCGGCGTCTCCTACCAGAGCGACCAGCAGGTCACCCAGCTGATCCTCACGAAGCTGCCGGTCACCGCGTCCCTCGTCGTCGGCGCCTTCGCCGGCTGGATCCTGCTCGGCGTCGGCACGGGAGTGCTGTCCGTCCGGCGACGCGGCACCGCGACCGAACGCGTCCTCACCTGGCTGACGCTCGCCGGCACGGCCACACCCGTCTTCGTCATCGGGCTGCTGCTCATCATCGTCTTCTGCTCGACGCTGCAGTGGCTGCCGTCGCCGACGTACGTGCCGTTCACCGAGGGCCCCGAGCAGTGGGCCTGGGGGCTGCTGCTGCCCTGGGTGTCCCTGACGCTCATCGAGTCCGCCAAATACGCCCGCCTGACCAGGAGCTCGATGCTGGAGACGCTCGCCGAGGACCATGTGCGGACCTTCCGCGCCTACGGGGTCGGCGAACGCGCCGTGATCGGGCGCCACGCCCTGCGCGGCGCGCTCGCCCCGGTGATCGCCCTGAGCGCCCTGGACTTCGGCTCCATGTTCGGCGGTGCGGTCCTGACCGAGTCCCTCTTCGGGATCCCCGGCATCGGACGCGAACTGGTCCACGCCGTCAAGGTCGTCGACCTGCCGGTGGTCGTCGGCATGGTGCTGGTCACCGGCTTCTTCGTGGTGCTCGCCAACGCCGTCGCGGACATGCTGTACGCGCTGGCCGACCGACGGGTGGTCCTGTCATGACATCACCGCTGGTGGAGGTCGAGGACCTCACCGTCGACTTCGGGACGATCCGGGCCGTGGACGGGCTCTCGTTCACGCTGGAGGCCGGAGGCGCTCTCGGCGTGGTCGGCGAATCGGGCTCCGGCAAGAGCGCCGCGGCGTCCGCCCTGCTCGGGCTGCACAGGGGCACGGGTGCCCGGGTCACCGGCACCGTCCGCGTCGCCGGCACGGACGTGGGCGCGGCCGACGAGGCAGGACTGCGCGCGCTGCGCGGCGCGAAGGCCGCCATGGTCTTCCAGGACCCGCTCTCCTCCCTCGACCCGTACTACCCGGTCGGCGACCAGATCGCCGAGGTGTACCGGGTGCACCACCCCGTCTCCGGGCGGGCGGCGCGGGCCAGGGCCGTCCAGGTCCTGGACCGGGTCGGTATCCCGGACGCCGCGCGCCGCGCCCGGCTGCGGCCGCACGAGTTCTCCGGCGGGATGCGGCAGCGGGCGCTCATCGCGATGGCCCTGGCCTGTGAGCCCCGGCTGATCGTGGCGGACGAACCGACCACCGCTCTGGACGTCACCGTGCAGGCCCAGATCCTGGACCTGCTGCACGACCTGCGCCGCGAGACGGGCACCGGGCTGCTGCTGGTCACCCACGACGTGGGGGTGGCGGCGGAGAGCGTGGACGACGTGCTGGTGATGCGGGCCGGACGCGCGGTCGAACGCGGCCCGGTCGCCGAGGTCCTCGGCGCGCCCCGGGAGACGTACACCCGCGAGCTGCTGGCCTCGGTGCCCCGGATCGACGGGCGGCGGGTGGCGGGGGTTCCGGGACCGCGCTCCCCCGGCCAGGGGAGCGCGCCGCTGCTGGAGGCCGTCGGCCTGCGGCGCGAGTTCGGCCGGGGCGCCGGCCGGGTCACCGCGGTGGACGGCGTCTCGCTCACCGTCCGGGCGGGCGAGACGCTCGGCATCGTGGGGGAGAGCGGCAGTGGCAAGACGACCCTCGGACGCACGCTCGTACGGCTGCTGGACCCGACGGGGGGCAGCCTCCGCTACGACGGTGCGGAGATCGGCACGCTGCCGGAGAAGGCACTCCGCCCGTTCCGCCGTGAGCTCCAGATGGTCTTCCAGGACCCGGTGGCCTCGCTGAACCCCCGGCGTTCGATCGGGGAGTCCGTGGCCGATCCGCTCCGCGCCGCGGGGGAGAGGGACGAGACCCGCGTCCGGAACCGCGTGCGTGAACTCCTGGAACGGGTGGGGCTCGATCCCGACCGCTACGAACGCCATCCGCACGAGTTCAGCGGCGGCCAGCGCCAGCGGATCGGCATCGCGCGTGCGCTCGCCGCCGGGCCCAGGCTCATCGTCTGCGACGAACCGGTCTCCGCGCTCGACGTCACCACCCAGGCCCAGGTGCTCGCCCTCCTCGCCGAGCTGCAGCGCGAGCTGGGCATCGCCCTCGTCTTCATCGCCCACGACCTCGCGGTCGTACGGCAGGTCAGCCACCGGGTGGCGGTCATGCGGAAGGGCCGGATCGTCGAGCAGGGCGCGGTCGACGAGCTGTACGGGTCGCCGCAGCACCCGTACACGAAGCAGCTGCTGGCCGCGGTTCCCTCACTCGACCCCGCGCAGGCCGCGACCCGCCGGGCGACCCGCAAGGAGCTGGCCGCAGCCTGACACGGCGTCACCGGTCCGCCCTTTATCGCGACAGAACGCGATCGGGGCGGGAAAGTTACGGTGGTTCACCCCTTTCGGTGGTGCGACGGACAACCGTCCGTCGTACCACCGTGGCATCCGCTTACGGTCGTCCCGCTGCGAGTCGCCGACCAACGGCGGCCGCCCACACGGAAGATCGGGGATGTGCTCGTGCGGATCGGACTCCTCACGGACGGTGGTTACCCGTATGCGACCGGTGAGTCCAGACTCTGGTGCGACCGCCTCGTGCGCGGTCTCCCCCAGCACGAGTTCGACCTCTACGCCCTCAGTCGCTCGGCCCACCAGGAACGACAGGGCCTGGTCCGGCTCCCGGACCGCATCGGCCGGGTGCGGACGGCGCCGCTGTGGACGGACGGCGGGGCCACCCGGCGCCCGGGCCGCCCACGCGGACTGACCGGCCGGCTCGCGACCGGCCTCGGACGCTCGTACGGGCGGCGGGACCGGCGGCGCTTCACGGCGCACGTCTCGGCGCTCGTCGGCGCCGTGTGCGCGGGAGTGGAGGCCGGGCCGGAATCCGGCTGCGGGGACGCCGCCACGGACGCCGCCTTCACGGAGGGTCTCTACGGGCTGGCCGACCTCGCCCGCGAGGGCGGCGGACTGGCCTGCGCCCTGCGCTCGGAGGAAGCCGTGCGCATCGTGGAGTCGGCCTGCCGCGCGCCGGGCACCGGGCGGACCGTCCACGGCGCCACCGTCCCCGACTACCTGGCCTTCGCCACCGAGCTGGAACGGGCAATGCGCCCGCTCTCCCTCGACTGGTACGACGGCGACGGGCTCGGCGCGGCCGACCTCTGCCATGCGGCGACCGGCGGCACCGCGGCCCTGCCGGGGCTCCTGGCCAAACGCTTCTTCCAGGTGCCCCTGCTCGTCACGGAGCACAGCGTGCCGTTGCGTACGCACTACCTGGCAGCGCCCGAGGCCCCGTACAGCCCTCCGGTGCGCGCCCTCCTGGCCGGTCTCCACGGGCGGCTCGCCGGTGAGGTGTACCGGCAGGCCGCCGTGATCACGCCCGGCAACACCCACGTCCGGCGCTGGCAGGAACGCTGCGGAGCCGAGCGGGGAAAGCTGCGCACGGTCTACCCGGGCATGGCGGCGGAACGCTTCCGGGCCGTCGGGGAGGGGGACGACCGGGGTGGCCCCGACACCCTGGTCTGGATCGGGCGCGTCGAGCCCGCCAAGGACCTGATCGCGCTTTTGCACGCCTTCTCCGCGGTGCGCAGGGCGCTGCCGGGCGCCCGGCTGCGGATCTTCGGGGTGCCCGCCCCGGGGGAGGAGGGCGACGCCTACCTCGCGCGCTGCACGGCACTCGCCGCCCAGCTCTTCCCCGACGAGGCCACGGACGCCCACGCGGTCGGCGACAACCCGGTCACCTTCGAGGAGATCGGCGGGCCCGAGGTGCCCGACCTGGCCGAGGCCTACGCGGCCGGCGGCGTCGTCGTCCTCTCCAGCGTGGTCGAGGGCTTCCCGATCAGCCTGATCGAGGCGATGTTCTGCGGTCGAGCCACCGTCTCGACGGACGTGGGCGCGGTGGTGGAGGTCGTCGGCGGCACGGGGCTCGTGGTTCCCCCGCGCAACCCCCGGGCGCTCGCCGACGCCTGTGTCACGCTGCTGCGTGATCCCGTGCGCCGCGCACGCCTGGGCGCGGCGGCGCGCGCCCGCGCACTCGAACTCTTCACCGTCGAACAGAATCTGGCGGCCTACCGCGGTATCTACCTGGACCTGGTGGCGCACACCCCGGTCAGGTGGCCGGCGGAGTCCGGCCGGAAGGCCCCGGGCGGCCCGCCCCGCCCGTTCGCGACGCCCCCCGAGGCCCACGTGCCGCACCACCCGCCCGCGGTGCCGGCCGTCTCCGGTGCCTCCCGCGGTCCCAGCTGGGCTGCCGGCGCCGAGGGCGCCCGCTCGGCCGCGGGCCGGACGGAGGACGGCGATGCGTGACGACGCGACAGGCCACCGGCACGGAGGCGCCCCCGTGAGCAGCCGGAGCGACGCCCCAGGTCAGCGGTCCGGGTCCGGGCGGCCCGGAGACCTCGGGCCCCGGGCGGCGGAGGCCACCGGGGCGGCCGGACCCCGCGGCGGGTCCCCGGCCCCGGACGAGGCCCG
>NZ_JBEXWB010000148.1:0-14723 GCF_040629645.1 Streptomyces sp. NPDC005899
GGTGTGAGGGGGCCGCGCCGCGGGTCCCGGGCCCACCGGGCCCGGTCTCACGCCAGCAGTCCGGAGCGCTTCCACAGCGCGCGCCCGACGCCGTTCAGCACCCCGATGTCGTCGAAGAAGTCCGTCAGTCGCCGCGCCCCCGTCTGCATCACCTCGGCCCGGTGGCCGCTCGCCTTCACCTGGGCGACGGCCTCGCGGCGGTCCAGCCCGACATTCTCGTACACCTGCGGGTTCACGAAGCAGACGGAGAACACGCGGGCCGCCTCCCCGCAGCTCAGCCGGGTCAGCCGGCGCTCCCAGGCGGGGGCGGTGACCATCTGGCGGCGCAGCTCCTCGCGTGCGTAGCGGACGTGCCGGGCCTCCTCGACGACGTGGATGCGGGTCACCCCGCGGACGAGTGACTGCACCCGCTCGTCGGGGAAGGTGAGCCGCTGCATCCAGTCCAGGATCTCCTCGCCGAGCAGGGTCGCGGCGAACGAACCGGGCGTCGTGGACACGGTTTTCAGCACCCGCGCCAGGTTGTGGTAGACCCGGGGCACGGGGTACTCGGGCGCCCCGCCCCACTGGATCATCCGGCCGAACATCATCGAGTGGCGGCACTCGTCGGCTATCTCGGTGAGGGCGTACCGGACGTGCTTGCTGGTCACGGGCTTGTCGTAGATGTGCCGGACGAGCAGCTGCATGAGGATGATCTCGAACCAGATGCCGAGCGAGGCGAGTGACGCCGCCTCGTGCCGGGCGAGGTCCATGCGCTGCTCCTCTGACATCCGCCGCCAGAGCGGGGTGTCGTAGAGCGAGACGAGCTCCGGCGGCCAGAACCACTTGCCGTCCTCGACCGCGGAGTCCCAGTCGAGCTCGGTGTCGGGGTCGAAGGAGTGCTTCGCCGAGGCTTCGAGCAGGCGTGCCGCGACCTGCTCGCGGTCCTTGAGCGGCCCGAGCGCGTCGCGCAGCGCCTGGACGTCCTGTTCGGTCACTGTCGTCATGGGTGTGGGTCCCTCGCGCATCGGTTACCGGCGGTCATGCTTTATGAGACTGCTTGTCAGCAAGACCGTCAATCCCTTGCGCGCGACTTGTTGACCCCGCGTCTACCAACGTGTGAACCTGCCAACTGACCGCAGCACCACGGAACATACGATCCTCGCCAGGCGAAGGAGCTGTCCGTGTCGACACACGACCTCTACATCACCCCGCCCGACGCGCCCACATGGCAGGTTCCCGCCAACGGCGCCGCCCGCTTCAACTGGGACTACGACGACGGCCGTGGGCGCCTCCTCGCCCTGTACCGGAAGGGCAAGGACAAGCAGTGGGACGGCGACAAGCGCATCGACTGGAGCCTGGAGGTCGACCCCGCCGACCCGCTCGGCACCCCCGACGAGGCGCTCCCCCTCCACGGCACCCCGCACTGGGCCAAGATGACCGAACGCGACCGGGGTGAGCTGCGCAAGCACTACACCTCGTGGCAGTTCAGCCAGTTCCTCCACGGCGAGCAGGGCGCGATGGTGTGCGCGGCCCGGATCGTGGAGTCGGTCCCCGACCTCGACGCGAAGTACTACTCCGCGACGCAGACCATGGACGAGGCGCGGCACGCCGAGATATACGGCCGGTTCCTGCACGAGAAGATAGGGATGCTCTACCCGGTCAACGACAACCTCCAGGGGCTGCTCGGGGACACCCTGCGCGACTCCCGCTGGGACATGCCCTACCTCGGCATGCAGGTCCTCATCGAGGGCCTGGCGCTCGCCGCGTTCGGCATGATCCGCGACACGACGACCAGGCCGCTGCCGAAGCAGATCCTCGCCTACGTCATGCAGGACGAGGCCCGGCACGTGGCCTTCGGGCGGATGGCCCTGCGCGACTACTACCGGCAGCTGGGCGACGCGGAGCTGCGCGAGCGCGAGGAGTTCGTCATCGAGGGCTGCTACCTGATGCGCGACCGGCTCAGCGGCGTCGAGGTGCTGGAGAACTTCGGCATCGGCAAGCAGGAGGCCAAGGCCCTCTCCGAGCACTCGGAGTACCTCCAGTTGTTCCGCAAGCTGCTGTTCAGCAGGATCGTCCCCTGCGTCAAGGACATCGGCCTGTGGGGCGAGCGGCTCCAGAAGGCCTACGCGGACATGGGGGTCTTCGAGCTCGGTGACACGAACCTGGACCTGCTGATGACCCAGGACGAGGAGGTGGCCGAACAGCTCGACCGGGACCGCTTCGCGGCGGAGGAGGAGGCCCGGGTGGCCGAGGTCGCCCAGGCGGTCGCGGAGGGCGGGGCGCCCCCCGCGTGACGGGCCGTCACTCCCCGGGCTGCTTCACGATCCTGCCGTCCTTGTCGACGGTCCTGGTGTCCCAGTACGTGTCCCACTTGTCGCCGACGTGCTCGGGGACCTTGCCCGCCGGGTAGCGCGTGTAGCCCCCGGGCGGTTCCTCGCCCTCGGGCGCGCACGCGCTGCCCCCGCCGCCCACGGCCAGGACCGGGTACTCCCCGCCGCCGCAGATCGCGTCGGCCGTGGAGCAGCCGGTGGTCAGCAGTGCGACGGTCAGGGCCGCCAGGGCGAGACCCGCCGCCGGCCTTGCCGCGCCTCGGACGCCGTTCGGGGATGCCGGGGCTCGGTGACTCCTGCGCATGGTCGGACTCCTTCTGTGTCGGGCCGGGCCGTGTCGGGCCGGTCTGCCGGTCACAGCCTGCCGGTAGCCGGAGCGCCGTTCATGAGTAGGCGTACTCAGGGCGGCCGTTCGCGTACGCATTCCGGGGGGACGGACACCGCCCGCCCCGGGTGGTGGCGGGCGCGAGGCGCCGGGGCGTGGGGCGCACGGGGTCCGTGGTGCCGCGCCCCGGACATCCGGATCCGGCGCCGACGGGTTCATGGCGCCGCGCCCGCATCTCCGGTCCCGGCGGGCGCGGGGCACCCGTGCCGTCGTCCCGTCCACCCCGCTTCGTCGCACACACGTTCGCCGGGGTGACGTACCGTGATCGCATGACCATGCCGCCACAGGACCCGTACGGGCCGCCCCAGCCCCCGCAGAACCCGTACGGCCCGCCACCCGGGAACCCGTACCCCCAGCAGCCGCCCGCGTACGGCTACCCGCCGCACCCGCAGGCGGGGGCACCCGGGCCCTACGGGCAGCCGGGGATACCGGGCGCCGCGGGGTGGCCCCCGCAGCCGCCGCGCCGGAGGAGGACCGGCATGGTCGTCGGCATCGTGGCCGGGGCCCTCGCCGCCGTCGCCGCGCTCGGCTTCGGTGCGTACACGCTCGTCGGCGAGGGCGCGGACGCCGCCTTCCCCGAAGCCACGCACAAGCTCGTCGTGCCCGAGGAGATCCTGGACGGGGAGTTCACCCTGAGCCAGGACATGTCGGCCACCGAGGGCAGGAAGATCGAGGACACCCCCGACCCGAGCATCCGGGACGGGAAGGCCGCCGTGGCGCAGTACCGGTCGGACGACGGCGACGTCCTGGTCGTCTCCGGGATGTACGGACGCATCGCCACCCCCTCGTTCACACGCGGCAAGATCATGGAGGGGGCGGCCGAGGCGGACGGCACCGAGATCGTCGTGCCCGCCCGGGAGTTCAGGCCCCCGGGGCACGACATCACCGTGGAATGCCAGGTCCTGCGGTCCAAGGGCACCGGTGGGAGCACCCACACGCCGATGTGCGCCTGGGGGGACGACAACACGGCGGCCATGATCGCCGTCCTGCGGCCCGGCGACGCGGGGAAGGACGCCGGCGACATCGACCTCGCGGAGGCGGCCGAGGAGACCGCCCTCGTCCGCGAGGAGATCTGCGAGCCGCTCAGCTGAACGCGGGGGGACGCGGGGCGGGCAGGACCCGCTCCACCGCGCGGGCCGCACCGAGGAGCGCCGCGTCCGTCCCCCGGTCGGTCACCAGGTGCAGACCGACCGGGCAGCCGTCCGGTGTGAAGCCGGCCGGCGCGCTCGCCGCCGGATGCCCGCTGAGGTTGAACGCCCGGGTGAGCGCCGTCGAGTAGGTGCTCCCCGGGCCCTGGTGACCGTGCGGCGGGTTCGGGGAAGGCGCACAGCTCCGGGTCCAGCCGGTCGATCCGGGCCAGGGCCGCTTCGACGGAAGGTGTCGTGCGGCCCGGTCTCAGCTCTCCGGCAGCGGCCCCGGCCCCCGGCACGGGCCCCGGCCCTCCGTACGGGGCTCAGCTCCGGGCGCGCGTGTCAGCCGTTCAGCACGGCCGCCATCACCGCCCGGGCGATCGGGGCCGCGCTTCCCCCGCCGCTGATGTCCGCCCGGTTCGCCGAGGCGTCCTCCACGACCACGGCCACCGCCACGGCGGGGCGGCCGGTGCCCCGCTCCTTCGCCCACGAGATGAACCAGGCGTACGGGTTGCCGGAGTTGTCGACGCCGTGCTGGGCGGTGCCCGTCTTCCCGCCGACCTCGACCCCGTCGATCGCCGCCTTCCTGCCCGTGCCGTTCTCCACCACGTCGACCATCATCCGCCGCAACCGGCCGGCCGTCGTCTCCTCCATCACCCGGCGGTGGGTGTCCGGATCACCGTGCCGCACCGTGCCGCCGTCGGCGGCGGTCACCCGGTCCACCAGGTAGGGGTGTTCCAGTTCGCCGTCGTTCGCCACCGCCGAGGCCACCATGGCCATCTGGAGCGGCGTCGCCGTCGTGTCGAACTGCCCGATCGAGGACAGCGCCAGCTGGTCGTCCGTCATGTCCGAGTCGAAGTTGCTGCGGGTCACCCGGGAGGGGATCCGCAGGTCGTCGCCGTTGAAGCCGAACCTGCCCGCCGCCTCCAGCATGCGCTTCAGGCCGACCTCGACCCCCAGACGCGCCATCACCGTGTTGCACGAGACCCGGATCGCCTCCGCCAGCGACGCCCGTTCGCAGCCCCGGGCCTCGTCGGGCAGCTCGGTGGAGGTGCCCGGCAGCAGGTACGGGGACGGCGTGTCGGTCTCCGCCTCCGGGTCGGTCACCACGCCCGCGTCCAGCGCCGCCGCCGCGGTGACGATCTTGAACGTGGAACCCGGCGGGTACGTCTGCCGGATGGCCCTGTTGAGCATCGGGCGGCTCGGCGACCGGTCGAGCCGCGTCCACGCGTCCGTGACCGCGGACCCGGTGCCGGACAGGAGTTCCGGGTCGTAGGACGGGGAGGAGACCAGTGCCAGGATCCTCCCGGTGGCCGGGTCGAGGGCCGCGACCGCGCCGCGCCGGCCGCCCAGGCCCTCGTAAGCCGCCCGCTGCGCGGCCGCCTCGACGGTGGTGACCACGTCGCCTCCGGGCTGCCGGTCCCGGGTGATGTCACCCCAGAGCGGGACGGGGGCCAGGATCGGGGCGCTGCCGGAGAGGATGTCGTCCTCGGCGTTCTCCAGCAGCGAGGTGCCGTACGTCTGGGACGCGTACCCCGTGACCGGGGCGTAGAGGGGGCCCTGGCGGTAGGTGCGTTCGTAGGCGAGCTGCTCGCCGGTGTTCTTCGAGCCGGTGACGGACTCGTCGCCCACCAGGATGTCGCCGCGCGGCTGGCTGTAACGGCCGATCGTGGTACGGCGGTTGGCGGGGTTGCCGTTCAGCTCGTCGGCCTCGAAGACCTGGACCCGGGCGGCGTTGGCCAGCAGGGCGACGAGCAGGAGCAGGCAGAAGGCGGCGGCCCGCCGGATGTAGCGGATCACTGCCCGGCCCTCCCGTGGTGCCCGAGGCCCGGTGGGTCCTCCTCCACCACGGGCGCGATGGCCCCCGTCACCGGCTGACCCTGATGAGGGGTGCGGGCGAGATCGCTGACCCGGATGAGCAACGCCACGATGATCCAGTTGGTGACGACGGAGGACCCGCCCTGGGCCAGGAACGGCATCGCCATGCCGGTCAGCGGGATCAGCCCCATCACCCCGCCCGCGATCACGAAGACCTGGAGCGCCAGGATCGAGGCGAGGCCGATCGACAGCAGCCGGCCGAAGGGGTCGCGCAGGGCCAGCCCGGCCCGGTAACCACGGGCCACCAGCAGGGCGTACAGCATGAAGACCGCGGTGAGACCGGCCAGGCCGAGCTCCTCGCCGGCGGTCGCCAGGATGAAGTCGGACTTGGCGGCGAAGCCGATGAGGATCGAGTGACCGAGACCGAGCCCGGTCCCGAGGATGCCGCCCGCGGCGAACGCGAAGAGCGACTGGGCGAGCTGACCGGGACCCTGGCCCGCGTCGATCGTGGCGTACGGGTCCAGCCAGTCCTGCACCCTGCTGTGCACGTGGGGTTCGAACGAACCGACGGCGAAGGCGCCCGCGGCGGCCAGCAGCAGCCCGACGGCGATCCACCCCGTCCGGCCGGTCGCGACGTACAGCAGGATCACGAAGAGGCCGAAGAAGAGCAGCGAGGTGCCGAGGTCCCGTTCGAGGACGAGCACACCGACGCTGAGCAGCCAGATCGCCACGACGGGCCCCAGGACCCGGCCGGTGGGGAGCTGGAGTCGCCAGATCCTGCGGCCGGTGTGGGCGAGGGCGTTGCGGTTCGCCGCCAGGTAGGCAGCGAAGAACACGGCGAGCAGGATCTTGGCGAACTCGCCCGGCTGGAAGGAGAGTCCGCCGACCCGGATCCAGATCTTGGCGCCGTTCACGGCGGGGAAGAAGATCGGCACGGTCAGCAGGACCAGTGCGGCGGCCACCGAGACGTAGGCGTAGCGCTGGAGCACCCGGTGATCGCGCAGCAGCACCACCACCGCGATGAAGAAGGCGACCCCGAGCGTGGACCAGATCAGCTGCGTGGTGGCCGCCCGGTCGCTCGGGGTCTCCAGGTCGAGCCGGTAGATCAGCACCAGGCCCAGACCGTTCAGCAGCACCGCGATCGGCAGCAGCAGCGGATCGGCGAACGGGGCGCGGAAGCGGACCGCCAGGTGGGCGAGCAGGGCCAGGAGGCCGAGGCCGGCACCGTACCCGGCGACGTCGGGCGGCACGGCGTCGTTCCTGGCGAGGCCGACGGCGGCGTAACCGTAGACGGAGATGAGCACGGCCCCGATCAGGAGCGAGAGCTCGACCCCGCGCCGCTTGGGCAGGCGTAGCTCGGGCGGGCGCGCCTCCGCCGTCGTTGCGGTCATGCCCCGCAACGTAGCAAGAGGTGGGTGCTATTTCCCTTATGTCGGCCTCGTGGCACCCACCAGGTGCGACTCAGCCCTGGTACGGGTTCCGGCCACCGGGCGTGTACCCGGGCTGCTGCGGCGCGGCTCCCTGCGAGGGGCCGTCCTGGCCGCCGTTCGCCTGGGCCAGCAGCTGCTCGGCCTGCTCCTTCGGTATCTGCCGCTCGCCGCCGCAGAAGGTGCACTGGATGGCGTACTTGGTGGAGAACGGGAACAGCGGTACGAAGAACAGGGTGAACTTCGTGACGCGCTTGCGCAGCGTGTGCGCCGCGGGATTGCCGCACCAGCCGCACACCATGGTGAGGACCGCCAGCTGGTAGAGGTAGCCCCGCGTACCGAAAATGATCATGATGTGATTCCTTTGCCCGTGTTTCCCAGAAGTGCCCGCCGGCAGAGCGCCAGCAGCTTCTCGTCCTCATAAGTGTCGTGACTGCCGTAGCCGCCGTCCATCGCGTTGTGGCGTCGTACGGACAGGAGCTCGGCCCGCAGCACCCGGGCCGCGCCCGGCCCCGCACCGCCGGGCCCCATCCGTGCCAGGCAGCCCGCGACCCGGACCCTGACGTGGCGGTTCTTCTCCCAGGCCGCGAGGAGCATCGCCGATCCGAGCCCGCGCCCGCGCCCGCGCCCACCAAGCCCGTCCGGCGCTCGAGGACAAAACCCGCACCCCGGCCGAGCCACCAGACCGCCGACCGACCCGCGCCGAAGCCGGAGCCGAGCCCCGAGCCGGAGCCGAACCCCCGAGCCGGAGCCGCAGCCGACCCCGGAACCAGCCCGCCCGGCACGGTTCACCTGCCGTTCACCCTGCCCCGTAGGCCGCTTCACCTGTTCTGCCTAATTTCGGACGTACCCGGTGCACGGCGCAAAGCCACCGCACCTTTCCTCATCGCACGCCGCCTCGCGCCCACCCCCGCGGCGGCTCCTGGAAGGAACACCCCGAAAGTGAAGCTTCAGCGCAAGAACCGGCTTCGTGCCACCGCGCTCGGTGCCCTCGCCGTCTCCGGCGCCCTGGTCCTCACGGCGTGCGGTTCGGACGACAACACCGGCACCGACACGAAGGACGGGGGCAAGACGAGCGCCGCCGCGTCGAACATCAAGTGCGACGACGCGAAGGGCCAGCTCCGCGCCTCCGGGTCCAGCGCCCAGAAGAACGCGATGGACCTCTGGGTCAAGAACTACATGGCCGCCTGTTCCGGCGTGGAGATCAACTACAACTCCTCCTCGTCCGGCGAGGGCATCGTCGCCTTCAACCAGGGCACCGTGGGCTTCGCGGGTTCGGACTCGGCGCTCAAGCCCGAAGAGGTCGCCGACTCCAAGAAGATCTGCAAGAACGGCCAGGGCATCAACCTCCCGATGGTCGGCGGCCCGATCGCGATCGGCTTCCACCTGGAGGGCGTGGACAGCCTCACGCTCGACGCCCCCACGCTCGCCAAGATCTTCGACACCAAGATCAAGAAGTGGAACGACCCGGCGATCGCCGCGCTCAACAAGGGCGCCAAGCTCCCGGACAAGGCGATCCAGCCGTTCCACCGCTCCGAGGACTCCGGCACGACGCAGAACCTCGGCAAGTACCTGGGTGCCGCGGCCGCCGACGCCTGGAAGTACGAGGCCGAGAAGAAGTGGCCGGCCCCCGGTGGCCAGGCCGCGTCCGGCTCCTCCGGCGTCGCCTCCCAGGTGAAGGCCGTCGACGGCTCGATCGGCTACTTCGAGCTGTCGTACGCCGCCTCGCAGGACATCACCACCGTCGACATCGCCACCGGTGGCGCGACCCCGGTGAAGGCCACCTCGGAGAACGCCTCCAAGGCCATCGCCGCCGCCAAGGTCAAGGGCACCGGCAAGGACCTGGCGCTCGACCTCGACTACACCACCAAGGCCGAGGGCGCCTACCCGGTGGTCCTGGTGACGTACGAGGTCGTCTGCGACACCGGCAACAAGGCGGACACCCTCGGCACGGTCAAGTCCTTCCTCTCCTACACCGCTTCCGACGAGGGCCAGAAGGTCCTGACGGAGGCCGGCTACGCCCCGATCCCGGCCGAGATCAACGCCAAGGTCCGCGAGACCATCAGCGCCCTCTCGTAACCAGGGCCGCACGACCCCCAGGGCGGGGCGGTCCGGGACACCCCTCCGGACCGCCCCGGCCACCAGCCCATCCGGTGCACCGCCGCCAGGGGAGCCCGCCGCTCCCCCACACAGACCGGAAAGACGATGGCTTCCACCACACAGCTCGACATCCCACCGGCGTCGCCGGCCCCGCCACGGCCCGCCGGATCCACCGGGCGCGCGGGCGACAAGATCTTCCTGGGCCTCTCGCGAGGTTCGGGCATCCTGCTGCTCCTGATCATGGCGTCCATAGCCGTCTTCCTCAGCTACAGGGCCGCCATGGCCATCTCGGAGGACGAAGGCAACTTCTTCACCACCTTCGACTGGAACCCGGCCGGCGACCCGCCGGTCTTCGGCATCGCGGTCCTGCTGTTCGGCACGGTCGTCAGCTCGGTGATCGCGATGGTCATCGCGGTTCCGATCGCCGTCGGTATCGCCCTGTTCATCTCGCACTACGCACCGCGCAGGCTGGCCGCCCCCCTGGCGTACGTCGTCGACCTGCTCGCCGCCGTCCCCAGCATCGTCTACGGCATCTGGGGCGCCCTGGTCCTCGTGCCGTACCTGGAGGGCCTGAACCTCTGGCTCGACCGGTTCTTCGGCTGGACGTACCTCTTCGACAAGACGGAGGTCGGCGTCGCCCGCTCGCTCTTCACCGTCGGCATCCTGCTCGCCATCATGATCCTGCCGATCGTGACCAGCGTCAGCCGCGAGGTCTTCCTCCAGGTACCGAAGATGAACGAGGAGGCCGCGCTCGCCCTCGGAGCCACCCGCTGGGAGGTCATCCGTCTCTCGGTCCTGCCGTTCGGCCGCTCCGGCGTGATCTCCGCCTCGATGCTCGGCCTCGGCCGCGCGCTCGGCGAGACGATGGCCGTGGCCACGGTCCTGTCGCCGAGTTTCCTCATCTCGCTGCACGTGCTCAACCCGGGCGGCGGCACCTTCGCCCAGAACATCGCCGCGAAGTTCGGCGAGGCCGACGCCTTCGGCCGCGACGCCCTGATCGCCTCGGGCCTCGTCCTGTTCGTCCTCACCCTGCTGGTCAACGGCGCGGCCCGGCTCATCATCGCCCGCCGCAAGGAGTACTCGGGGGCCAACGCATGAGCAACGCCACCACCACCGACGTCCGGGGCAGCGGTCCACGGATCTCGCCGGAACCCCGCGGAACGACCCTCAGCAGCCGAAGCCTCCCCCGGTGGGCCCCCCTCGGCTTCGCCGCCGTGTCGATCGCGCTCGCCATCGGCATCAGCACGGCCGCCGGCTGGGAGAGCCGCGTCCAGTGGGGTCTGATCGCCGCCCTGCTCTTCCTGGCCGTCTCCTACGTGACCACGACCGTGGTCGAGAACCAGCGCCAGGCCAAGGACCGCCTCGCCACCAGCATCGTCTGGGTGTGCTTCCTCGCCGCCGTGGTACCGCTCGCCTCGCTGCTCTGGACCACGATCAGCCGCGGTTCCGAGCGCCTCGACGGCTACTTCCTCACCCACTCCATGGCCGGGGTCCTCGGCTCGGAGGCCACCGGCGGCGTCTACCACGCACTGATCGGCACCCTGGAGCAGGTCGGTATCGCCACGGTGATCTCCGCCCCGCTCGGCCTGCTGACCGCGGTCTACCTGGTGGAGTACGGGAAGGGCGGCCTCGCCCGGGCCGTCACCTTCTTCGTGGACGTGATGACGGGCATCCCGTCCATCGTGGCCGGCCTCTTCATCCTGTCCATCATGCTGATCGCGGGCCTCGAACCGTCCGGCCTGATGGGCGCCCTGGCCCTGACCATCCTCATGATCCCCGTCGTGGTCCGCTCCACGGAGGAGATGCTCAAGCTCGTCCCCAACGAGCTCCGCGAGGCTTCCCTCGCCCTGGGCATCCCCAAGTGGCGCACCATCCTGAAGGTGGTCCTGCCGACCGCGATCGGCGGCATCACCACGGGCGTCATGCTCGCCATCGCCCGCATCGCCGGCGAGACCGCCCCGATCATCCTGCTCGTCTTCGGCAGCCAGCTGATCAACACGAACCCCTTCGAAGGCGCCCAGTCCTCGCTGCCCTTCTACATCTACGAGCAGTACAAGGTCGGCGAGGCCGCCTCCTACGACCGCGCCTGGGCCGCCGCCCTGGTCCTGATCGCCTTCGTCATGATCCTCAATCTGGTGGCCCGCGGCATCGCCCGCTGGAAGGCCCCGAAGACCGGCCGCTGAGGCCACGCAGAAAGCAGTTGATCCCACATGGCCAAGCGCATCGACGTCGGCGGCCTCACCGCCTACTACGGCTCCCACAAGGCCATCGAGGACATCTCGATGACCGTGGAACCCCGCTCCGTGACCGCCTTCATCGGCCCGTCCGGCTGCGGCAAGTCCACCTTCCTGCGCACCCTGAACCGCATGCACGAGGTCACCCCCGGGGGCCGTGTCGAGGGCAAGGTGATGCTGGACGACGAGAACCTCTACGGGGCGGGGGTCGACCCCGTCACCGTGCGCCGCACGGTCGGCATGGTCTTCCAGCGCCCGAACCCGTTCCCGACCATGTCGATCTTCGACAACGTCGCGGCCGGCCTCCGGCTGAACGGCTCGTACCGCAAGAACCAGCTGTCGGACATCGTCGAGAAGTCGCTCAGGGGTGCCAACCTCTGGAACGAGGTGAAGGACCGCCTGAACAAGCCCGGCTCCGGTCTCTCGGGCGGCCAGCAGCAGCGCCTGTGCATCGCCCGTGCCATCGCCGTCGAACCGGACGTGCTGCTGATGGACGAACCGTGCTCGGCTCTCGACCCGATCTCGACCCTGGCCATCGAGGACCTGATCGGCGAGCTGAAGGAGCGCTTCACGATCGTCATCGTGACGCACAACATGCAGCAGGCGGCACGCGTCTCGGACCGTACGGCCTTCTTCAACCTCTCGGCGGTCGGCAAGCCCGGCCGGCTGATCGAGATCGACGAGACGGAGCGGATCTTCTCCAACCCGTCCGTACAGGCGACCGAGGACTACATCTCGGGCCGCTTCGGATAACCCCCGGACGGCCTTGTGGTGCTGCATGGCGGTGCCACCACAAGGCAACGGGTCCGCCCCCGCTCTCCTGTGAGGGAGCAGGGGCGGACCCATTTCCGGGCGGACGCGAGCGAGCGTCCGCTCACGGGCGTCCGCTTTCAGGCGTTCGTTTTCGGGCGTTCGTTTTCGGGCGTCCGTTCTCAGGCCGAGGGCGGAGCCCGTCAGCCGAAGAGCAGGTACACGACCCCGTAGCTCAGCGCGGCGACCAGGCCCGCGGCCGGCATCGTGATGAACCACCCGAGGATGATGTTCTTGGCCACTCCCCAGCGCACCGCGTTGACACGCTTCGTGGCACCGACACCCATGATCGCCGAAGTGATCACGTGAGTCGTGGAGATCGGTGCGTGGAAGAGGAACGCCGAGCCGAACATGATCGACGCGCCGGTCGTCTCCGCCGCGAAACCCTGCGGCGGGTCCAGCTCGATGATCTTGCGGCCGAGGGTGCGCATGATGCGCCAGCCGCCCGCGTACGTGCCCAGCGAGAGCATCGCCGCACAGGCGATCTTCACCCAGACCGGGATCTCGTCGTTCGGGCCCTCGACATCGGCGATGACCAGAGCCATCACCACGATGCCCATCGTCTTCTGGGCGTCCTGCAGACCGTGGCCGAGCGCCATGCCCGCGGCCGAGACCGTCTGCGCTATACGGAATCCGCGCTTGGCCTTGTGCGGGTTGGACTTGCGGAACATCCACATGATCCCGACCATCACCAGGTAACCCACGACCAGCCCGATGACCGGTGACAGGAACATCGGGATGACGATCTTCTCGAGCACCCCGTCCCAGTGCACCAGCGTCCCGCCGGCCAGCGCGGCACCGACCATGCCGCCGAACAAGGCGTGCGAGGACGAGGACGGCAGGCCGTAGTACCAGGTGACGAGGTTCCAGATGATCGCGCCGACCAGCGCCGCGAAGAGGATGCCCATCCCCTTCTGGCCCTCGGGCGTGGCGATGAGGCCTTCGCTGACGGTCTTGGCGACCCCCTGCCCCAGGAAGGCGCCTGCGAGGTTCATCACGGCGGCCATCGCCAGAGCCGCGCGCGGGGTCAGCGCCCGGGTGGAGACCGAGGTGGCGATGGCGTTCGCCGAGTCGTGGAAGCCGTTCGTATACGTGAAGCCGAGCGCGACACCGACGGTCACGATCAGCGCAAAGGTGTCCACGAGGTTCAGGACTCCTTGACCGCGATGGTCTCCACGGTGTTGGCGACGTGCTCGAACGCGTCGGCCGCCTCTTCCAGCACGTCCACGATCTGCTTGAGCTTCAGCACGTCCATGGCGTCGTACTTGCCGTTGAAGAGGTGCGCCAGCAGCTTGCGGTGGATCTGGTCGGCCTGGTTCTCCAGGCGGTTGACCTCGATCCAGTACTCGGTGAGGTTCTCCATGGTCCGCAGGCCGGGCATGGCCTCGGCGGTCAGTTCGGCCGCCCGGGCCAGCACCTCGATCTGCTGCTCGACACCCTTGGGGAGCTTGTCGATCTGGTACAGCACGACCAGGTCGACGGCCTCCTCCATGAAGTCCATGATGTCGTCGAGCTGCGAGGCGAGGCTGTAGATGTCCTCGCGGTCGAACGGCGTGATGAACGAGGAGTTCAGCTGGTGGAAGATCGCGTGGGTGGCGTCGTCGCCCGCGTGCTCCGCTGCCCGCATGCGCTCCGCGATCTCGACTCGGGAGGCAGAATCCGCCCCGAGCAGTTCCATCAGGAGTTTCGAGCCCGTGACGATGTTGTCCGCGGACGCGGAGAACATGTCGTAGAAGCTCGTCTCCCTGGGGGTCAGACGAAAGCGCACGTGGGGTCCTCGGGGTGCTTTGGATTCGGTCAGGCTGATGCTAGGCGCATCATCCGGCCACGGCTAACCGGCGTTGTTCAGTGTCGCGCATCAGGCACAGTGATCAGCACGGACCCCCGGTCACGTTTCGGCGCACTTCGTTACCATATACGGGGCGGGGGTATGCACAGGGTGCTGCCCGGTACACGGACCGCAGGGCAGAAGGACAACGGGAGGACCCCCATGACCACCACCGAGGCCACCGGGGCGGCCGGCACGGACGCGGTCGTCACCGACCACGACCGGGGTATCCACGGCTACCACCACCAGAAGGACGAGCACCTCAAGCGCCTGCGCCGCATCGAGGGACAGGTCCGCGGCCTGCAGCGGATGGTGGACGAGGACGTCTACTGCATCGACATACTCACCCAGGTCTCGGCCTCCACCAAGGCCCTGCAGTCCTTCGCCCTGCAACTGCTGGAGGAGCACCTGCGCCACTGCGTCGCCGACGCCGCCGTCAAGGGCGGTGACGAGATCGACGCCAAGGTCGAGGAGGCCACGAAGGCGATCGCCCGCCTCCTGCGGACGTGAGCTGCGACACCACCCCGGTGCCCGCGCCGCCCGGAGGTTCCGGGCCGCGCCCGCGAGTCCGCACCGGCGGCCGCCGCGCCGGGGCCGTGTGACATCGCCCCGCACGAAGGGTTTCCGCACCCGCCCGCCGGGCCGGGCCGGCGACGGGCTGCCCGGCCTCACGCCCGGCGGT
>NZ_JBEXWB010000149.1:0-14675 GCF_040629645.1 Streptomyces sp. NPDC005899
ACCGTGCCGCCGCGCCCCAGGGTCACGACCACCCCGCGTCCGCGCAGGTCCTTGTAGGCGGCCGCGACCGTCCCGGCGCTCACGCCCAGCTCCTGCGCCAGCCGGCGCACCGGGGGCAGCGGGGAACCCGGGCGCAACGCGCCGTCCGCCACACCCCGTTCGACGGAGGCGGAAATCTGTCTGGCCGTCCCGCCCACGATCCCATATTGTTCTGCCACAGAACACAGTTTGTACCGGTACAAAACCGCTGTCAAGGGGGTACCAATGCAGCCGACACCGGGCCGCGTCCCGTTCGCCCGGCGCCTCGCCGTGCCGGGCGGGCGGGACGGCCGGCGGATGCTGGTGGTCGCCGTCGTCGACAAGATCGGCACCGGCCTGTGGGGCGGCGCGGCGACGCTCTACTTCCTCTACGTCACCCACCTGTCCGTGGCCCAGATCGGTGTCCTCATGGGGGTGTCCGGCGTCCTCGGGTTCGCCGGCCCCCCGCTCGCCGGGCGGCTGGCCGACCGACTCCCCCTGATGCGCATCCTGGTCGCGACCCAACTGGTCCGGGGCGCGGCCCTGGTGGCGCTGCTGACCACACACGAATACGCGCTGCTGGTCCTGTACTCGGCACTCGGCGCCCTGCCCGATCGGGCGTCGAGTGTGCTGACGAAGCTGTTCGCCGCCCGGATCGCCGGCCCGCGGCGCGTCCGCTACCAGGCCGTCCAGCGCACCGCGGTGAACGTCGGGTGGGCCGTCGGCGGACTGGGGGCCGCCGTGGTGCTCAGCGTCGGGACCGTCGCCGCCTACCAGGCGCTGCTGCTCGCCAACGCCGCCTCCTACGCGGTCATGGCGGTCCTGACCCTCCGCTGCGCGGAACCCGCCGCTCCCGGCCGGGTGGTCGCCGGGGCGGGGCCGGCCGTCACGCGGGCCACGGCCGTCTCTCCCTGGCGCGACCGCCGTTACCTCGGGTTCACGGCGACGGAGGTCTGGCTCTTCCTGGACGACAGTGTGCTCCAGGTCGGGTTCCCCCTGTGGATCGTCCACGCCACCAGCGCCCCCGTCGGGCTGGCCCCGCTCGTCCTCGTACTGAACAGCGTGCTCGTCATCGGCCTCCAGGTGCCGCTGTCCCGCTTCGCGGCGAGCCGGGAGGCCGCCCGTCGCCTGCTCCTCCCGATCGGTGCCGCCTTCCTCACGGGCGGAGCGGCCCTCGCCGCCTCGGCCACCGGCGGCCCGTGGTTCGCCACCACGGCCGTCCTCCTCGCGGCCGTCGCGTTCAGCCTCGCCGAGATCCTGCACGCCCTGTCCTCCTGGGAACTCTCCGTCGCCCTCGCACCGGCCGAGGCGCAGGGCGCCTACCTCGGCGTGCACGGTCTGGCCCAGTCCGCCCAGCGCAGCCTCGGCCCGCTGGTCGTCGGGGCCGCCGTGAGTGCCGGACCGCTCGCCTGGCCGGTACTGGGCGCCACCCTCGTGGTGACCTGCCTCGCCCAGCACCGGCTGGTGCGCCCGCCCGGCTCGTCACGGGGAACGGCGGCACCGGTGGCACCGGTGGCGTCGAAGAAGCCGGAGACGCCGGAGCCCGGCGGCACCGGGAGTCCGGGAGACGCTGCGGGCCCCCTGCCGCAGCCGCGGCCTGACTCCGCACAGGCCACCGGGTGGCACCTGCGGCGGCCCGGCGCGAGGACCCCCTGGCGGGGGCCGCGGGCGAAAAGGTGAGGCGCTCACGGCCGACTCCTGTGAGGATGCGGGGACTTCCCCTCCCACGCGAAGGGCCTTCCGCATGCCCAGTGCCGTCACGCTGATCCGCTCCGCCCAGCTGTCCGATGTCGCCGAGTACGCCTACGCCGCCACCGCACCCGCCGACGCGCGGCTGATCTTCCTCGCCGGGGCGTGCCCCCTGAACGACGACGGTTCGACGGCGGCGGTCGGGGATTACGCGGGTCAGGCGCGAAGGGCCTTCGAGAACATGCGGACGGCCCTCGCCGCGGCGGGTGCGACCCCGCAGGACGTCGTCAGCACGAGGGTCCTCGTGGCCTCCGCACGCCAGGAGGACCTGGTGGCCGCGTGGGAGGTGGTCCGGGCCGCGTTCGGCGACCACGACGCTCCGAGTACCTTGCTGGGCGTCACGGTGCTCGGCTACACCGATCAGCTGGTGGAGATCGAAGCGGTCGCCGCCGTACTCGACCGCTGACCAGGACCGCGGAGCCGTGGCCGTGGCGGTAGCCGATGCCGGGTGGCGGTAACCGTTGCCGAAGTCCAGCGACGGCAGCAACGGCAGCGTCGCCGCCCACCGAAAGCGGGCGATCCGGATCCGGGCGCCGGAGCCGGCCAGCGCGCGCGGGCCGGCCCTGCGCGCCGGTCGCCCCGGCCCGTGGCGTGTCGATGCCCCTGGCACGGGCCCGACTCCCCCGCACCGCCGAGTCCGTCCGTACCCCGTCACCAGTTCCTCGCGGCGATCAGCTCCTCGGGATCCGCGTCGGCGTAGCCGTACGCCCTGGCGACGGCGGAGAAGTCCTCGCCTATCTCTTCACGGGCGACGGTCTCGATCTCACTGCCGGCCGCCTCGAACTCCGCCTCCAGGGCGTTGAACTCCTCCGTCGCCCCCTCGGTCAGGGCGTACAGCGCGGCCAGGTCCGCGGGGCGCTCGGTTTCGATGCGCTCGCAGAGCCGGACCAGGACGGCTTTGCCCTTGTCCACGACGTGGTCGGGGAAGTAACCGTCCTCGTACAGCCCCCGCAGGAACGCGTACCGGGTCATGTGCCGGTTCGTGATCGCCACCGCGACCGCCCCCTGTCCGATCGGTGATCCGTCGACCCGATCCTGCACGACGGCGCTGACAGTGCCGGCCGTCCGGCGACGGCGGCAGCGGGCCATACCCGCCGGACGGCAGCGCCACGCCGACCGGCCGACAGCACCGGCGCCGGCGCTCGCCCCTCCCCTCCCCCGGACGCGCGGGGGCGCGTTCCCGCGTGGCCCACGAGCCTCGGACGCCCCCCGTTCGGCCCTGTCTGCGCAGGTCACAGCCGTGCCAGGCTGGCAGCCGATCATCCGGAATCCGGGTCACCGCACTCAGGAGGGCTCCCCGCCTTGAACCGCATCACCGCACTCGCCGCCGCCCTGGTCACCCTCGCCTTCGGCCTCGGCACCGGGGCCGCGTCGGCCGCCCCCGCCGCGTCCTTCAGTTGCAGCTCCGGCAACTTCTGCGCCTACAGCGACTGGAACGGCGGCGGGACCCGCTGCCAGTGGCCGGACGAGCGGAAGGCGAACACCGCCGACAACTGCTCGTTCATCCAGCGGGGCGAGAACGTCCGCTCCGTGTGGAACGCGACCGGGCACCGCGTTCAGTACTACACCCAGACCAACTACAACGCCCGCGTGGGGTCCACCCCTTCGGGACAGGGCGGCAACCTCCAGGGCAACTACCAGATCCGCTCCTTCAAGCCCCAGTAGGTCTCCGCGCAGGCACGGGCACCGCGCACCCCGGTCACCGGACCCGGGTGCGCGGTGTTCGCCGCGCCCGCCTCCCCCGGAAAGCCGCTCCCGTAGCCGGCGTGCTCAGCATCACCCTGGACAGCCACCGTGACTGCCGGGTAACTTCTGATCAGGACTGAGCAAGCGCTTAGCCATCCTGACCGAAGCTGAAGCCGAAGCCGACTGAGGAGGCACCCCGTGCGCCGTACGGTTTACAACGAGGACCACGAGGCGTTCAGGGACACCATCCGCGCCTTCATCGAGGCCGAGGTCGTCCCCGTCTACGACGAGTGGTTCGCGGCGGGCCAGGCGCCTCGCGACTTCTACTACAAGCTCGCCGAGCTGGGCATCTTCGGCATCGAGGTGCCCGAGGAGTACGGCGGCGCGGGCGAGGAGTCCTTCAAGTTCGAGGCCATCCTGTACGAGGAGACCGCACGCGCGGGCGTTTCCTTCGGCGGCTCCGGGGTGCACGTCCTGCTCTGCCTGCCGTACATCAAGGCGTACGCCACCGAGGAGCAGAAGAAGCGCTGGCTCCCGGACTTCGTCAGCGGGAAGACGATGTACGCGATAGCCATGACCGAGCCGGGCACCGGTTCGGACCTGGCCGGCATGAAGACGACCGCCAAGCTCTCCGAGGACGGCACCCACTACGTCCTCAACGGCGCCAAGACCTTCATCACCGGTGGCGTGCACGCCGACAAGGTCATCGTCTGCGCCCGCACCGACGCCCCCAAGGCCGACGACCGCCGGCACGGCATCTCGCTGCTCGTCGTGGACACCAAGTCCGAGGGCTACTCGGTCGGCCGCAAGCTCGACAAGCTGGGCCTCAAGGTCTCCGACACGGCGGAGCTGGCCTTCGTGGACGTCAAGGTGCCCGTCGAGGACCTGCTGGGCGAGGAGAACAAGGGCTTCTCCTACCTCGGCCAGAACCTCCCGCAGGAGCGTCTCGGCATCGCCGTCGGCGCGTACGCCCAGGCCGCCGCCGCCGTGCGGTTCGCCCAGCAGTACACGCAGGACCGCACCGTCTTCGGCAAGACCGTCGCGTCGTTCCAGAACACCAAGTTCGAGCTCGCCGCCTGCAAGGCCGAGGTGGACGCGGCCGAGGCCGTGGTCGACCGGGCGATGGACGCGCACGACGCCGGTGAGCTCACCGCCGCCGAGGCCGCCTCCGCGAAGCTGTTCTGCACCGAGGTTGCGCACCGCGTGATCGACCGCTGCCTCCAGCTGCACGGCGGCTACGGCTTCATGAACGAGTACCCGATCGCCCGCCTGTACACGGACAACCGTGTCAACCGCATCTACGGCGGCACCAGCGAGGTCATGAAGTCGATCATCGCCAAGTCCATGGGTCTGTAGAGAGCGGCTACCTTCTCTCCATGAGCTCAGCACTCGATTCCCTGCTCGATCTGCTCGACCTCGAGCGGATCGAGCAGGACATCTTCCGGGGCACGAGCCGTTCCGCGGTCGTGCCCCGGGTGTTCGGTGGCCAGGTCGCCGCCCAGGCGCTGGTCGCGGCGGGGCGTACGGTCGCCCGGGACCGGGACACGCACTCCCTGCACGCGTACTTCCTGCGCGCCGGGGACCCCGGTGCGCCCATCGTCTACAACGTCGACCGGATCCGCGACGGGCGGTCCTTCACGACGCGCCGGGTCGTCGCCGTGCAGCACGGCAAGCCGATCTTCCACCTCTCGGCCTCCTTCCAGGTGCGGGAGGAGGGCATGGACCACCAGGCGGCCATGCCGTCCGCTCCCGACCCGGAGACGCTGCCCACCGCCGAGCAGATGCTCCCCCGGTACGCGGACCGCTTCAGCGACTCCACGGTGGTGGACCGGCTGATCGAGGCGCGGGCGGCCGTCGACCTCCGGTACGTGGACGCGCCGCCGTTCGCCAGCGTCGGCGAACCACGGGACCCGCGGTCCCAGGTCTGGTTCCGCACGCGGGGGAAACTGGCCGACGACCGGCTGCTGCACGTCTGCATGGCGACCTACGTCTCCGACATGACGCTGCTCGACTCGGTGCTCCTCGCCCACGGGCGCGGGGGCTGGGCCGTGGGGGACGTGGTGGGTGCCAGCCTCGACCACGCGATGTGGTTCCACCGGCCCTTCCGGGCGGACGAGTGGCTGCTGTACGACCAGGAGTCGCCGTCGGCGTCGGGCGGGCGCGGTCTCGGACAGGCCCGCATCTACACGGCGGACGGGCAGCTCGCCATCACCGTGATCCAGGAGGGCGTGGTCCGCGTCCCCAGGGACTGAGCCCGCTCCGTCCCGGTCCGCCTCCCCAGGGACCGGGCCCCGCGCATTCCGGTGCGCGTCCCCAGGGACCGGGCCCCGCGCATTCCGGTCGCGTCCCGAGGGACTGGGATCCGCGTATGCGGACATACTCGCCCCCATGAGCGACGAGAAGAGCCAGGACGAGAAGTCCGGCGGCGAGTCCACGTTCACCGTCGTCGTCGCGGCGGCCGCCAATCTCGGCATCACCCTCGCCAAGCTGGTGGCCGGGCTGATCAGCGGTTCGAGCGCGATGCTGTCCGAGGCCGCGCACTCCCTCGCCGACACGGTCACCGAGGTCATGCTCCTGACCGCCCTCAAGCGCAGTGGGAAGCCGGCGGACGAGGACCACCCCTTGGGCTACGGTCCCGAGCGGTACATCTGGGCGATGCTCGCGGCCGTCGCCACGTTCGTCGGCGGGGCGGTGTTCTCCCTCTACGACGGCATCCACACCCTGCTGCGGGGTGAGGAGCTGGGCGACCCCCTCGTCTCCTACCTCGTGCTCGCGGTCGCCTTCGTACTGGAGGGCTACTCGCTGCGCACGGGCGTCCGGCAGGTCCGCGGCGAGGCGGCCCGGCTCCGGATGCCCGCACCGCGCTATCTGCGCCGGACCCCCGACACGGCCGTCAAGGCCGTGGTGATGGAGGACTCCGCCGCCCTGGCCGGACTCCTGCTCGCCGCCGGCGGCCTGCTCGGCGGGCAGCTGTCGGGATCCGCGGTCTGGGACGGCCTCGCGTCGGTCCTCATCGGGCTCCTGCTCGTCTACGTGGCCTGGGTGCTCTGCCGCTCCAACGCCCAGCTGCTCATCGGCCGGCCCCTCCCGGCCGAGATGCGGGCGGGGGTGCGCGAGGAGCTGCTGTCCGTGCCGCACGTCGTCGGGGTACTGGAGCTGACCACCCTGATCCAGGGGCCGACCGAGCTGCTGGTGGCGGCGAAGGTCGACTTCCGGGACGCCTCGACCGCCGCGGAGATCGAGTGGGCCTGCGAGGAGGCGGAGCAGCGGCTGCGCGAGCGTTACCCGTCGATCCGGCGGGTGTACCTCGACCCCACGCCGGAGCGCCGGCGGCCGGAGGCGCGCGCCGGCGGGTGACACTCCCCCGGTGGCCACCCCGCAAGCCGGTCGCACGCCGCGACGGCGGGAGTACGACCGTGAGCCGGGGTGGGGCCCCTCGGCCGTGGGCAGATCCCTGCCGGATCTCTCGCCGACCGAGGAGCCCCGCCGTGACCCAGCACGTTGCGCCCATCGTCCTCGACCCCGCGGCCCGCGACGCGGACGCCGAACACCGCCTCCTGCGCGCCCAGGGGGCGGTGGCGCGCGTCGACATACTCGGGGTGGAGGCGTGGTCGGTGACCGATCCCGCACTCCTCAAGGAACTGCTGACGGGTCAGGACGTCTCCAAGGACGGCCGGCGGCACTGGCCCGGGTACGACGAGGCCGTACGGACGTGGCCGCTCGCCCTGTGGGTCGCAGCCATGAACATGTTCACGGCCTACGGGGGCGACCACCGCCGTCTGCGCCGCATCGTCGCCCCGGCCCTCAGCGCCCGGCGCACGGCCGCCCTGGAGCCGGTCGTCCAGGGAGTCGTGGACGGGCTGCTCGACGGCCTGGAGACGACTCCCGCGGGCGGCGTCGCCGAGCTGCGGGAGCGGTTCGCCTACCCGCTTCCCATCGCCGTCATCGGACACCTCATGGGTGTCCCGGAGGACCGGGGGGCCGACTTCCGCGGCCTGGTGGACGGGGTGTTCGACACCATGCTCACCCCGGAGGAGGCCGCCGGCAACAACCAGCGGCTGTACGCGATGCTCGACGACCTGATCGCCGACAGACGGGCCCACCCGGGGGACGACCTGACCTCGGCGCTGATCGCCATGCGGGCGGACGAGGACGGAGAGGGCGGGGCCGCACTGAGCGAGGGGGAACTGCGGGACACCCTGCTCCTGATGATCAACGCCGGCTATGAGACCACGGTCAACCTGGTCGACCAGGCCATCACCACCCTGCTCACCCACCCCGGGCAACTCGCCCACGTCCGTTCGGGCCGCGCCACCTGGGCGGACGTGGTCGAGGAGACCCTGCGGCACGAGCCGCCCGTCAAACACCTGCCCCTGCGGTACGCCGTCGCCGACATCCCCCTGCCGGACGGCCGGACCATCCTCAAGGGCGAGGCGATCCTCGCCTCCTACGCGGCCGCCAACCGCCACCCCGACTGGCATCCGGATCCGGACGCCTTCGATGTCACGCGCCTCACCAAGGAGCACCTGGCCTTCGGCCACGGCATCCACTTCTGCCTCGGGGCGGCCCTGGCCCGGCTGGAGGGGGTGACCGCGTTGCGGTCGTTCTTCGACAGGTTCCCGGACGCCGAACTCGCCGTGCCGGCGGACCGGCTGGAACCGATGGCCTCGCTGATCAGCAACGGCCACCGGTCCCTGCCCGTACGCCTGCGCCCGGCGGCCGCCTGAGGGCGGGCCGGGCCCGGGCGGCCGAGGACCGCGCAGAACCGCCGCACGTCCTCGGCCGGAAGCTCCGGCTGCTCCGGGGAGGGAGTCGTCGCCGCGCTCGAACACGCCCCGCCGCGCCACACGGTGGTCACGCTCGGCGAACCGGCGAACCGGCGGATCGCGAGGTCGACGGGCGGCGGGGGCGGGGACCACCTCTTGGTACAGGTGGGGCCGAGGAGCCTGCCGTGCCGGTGCGCCGTCTCCTCGCAGTTCTCCACGATCCCCTGGTCGCACGCCCGGGCGGCGGTGCCGGGGCGGTGCAACCCGGCGGCGGGACGGTGGAGACCCCGGACGGCGACAGGGGCGTCCCGGACACCGCAGCCGATTGCCCGGACACCCGACCCGGTGCCCCACCTGCCGGAACTCGCGGCCCGTTACGCGGGGTCCACGGATCCGGGCAGCCCGGCGGCGTCCAGCAGGTAGTCGGTCATCGGATCGTAGAAGCGCGGGTCGGTGACGTGGTCGTCCAGCGGCACGGTGACCTGGAGGGTTCCCTCCGCCTCGCCCAGGAAGAGCGCCGGGTCGTTGGAGTCGGCGTACCCGATCGAGTCGAGCCCGCGCTGACCGGCGCACCCGGCCCACCCGTGGTCGGCCACGACGAGGTCCGGCTGCGGCCGCCCCTCCCGCTCCAGGCCGTCCAGGACGGCGGCCATGGGGGCGGGGGAATGCGTGTGCCACAGGGTCGCGCCGCGCTCCAGGACCGCGACGTCCGCGAACTGGAAGACCATCCCCTCGTCCGCCATGAGGCCGCCGGGGATCCGCACGATCTCGCACCCGGCGGCGCGCAGCGCGGCCGCCGTCTGCCGGTGCACGTCCAGGAGCCCGCCGGGGTGCCCGGTCGCGAACAGCACCCGCTCGCCGGCGTCCGCCGCCTTGCGCAGCCGGGCCGCCATGCGGTCCAGGGCGGCCACGGTCAGCTCCGGGTCGATGGTGTCCTGTCCCTGCCGGTGTTCCGGGTCGTCGCTCACACCGCAGCGTTCGGCCATCACGGCCAGGACGTCCTGCTCGTCCCGCCACCGGTCGCCGAGCTCGAGCCCCAGCCAGTAGTGGCGATCGCCGTTGGCGAGCTTGCGGTAGTGGGAGAGGTTGTTGTCCCGGGGAGTGGCGACATCGCCCGCGATACGGCAACGGACGAGGTGCTCGACGAGGGCGGCACGGCTGGGTATCGGCATGCACCCATTGTGCCGTCAGTGGCGCGCTGCGTGCCTGGTGTCCCGCCATACGATCCGGTACGCCGCCTCACGGTCCGCCACGCCGCCACAGGTGCGGAACCCCCCCGGAGTGGATGGACCGTGGACCGGTGGCGGCCCCGCGGGGACGCCGCCCCGGTTCACCGCGCGGCACCGGCCCGCGCCACTCGCCCCGTGGGGGCCCCGCCGCGCGAAGGAGCCGTGTACGGGGCCGGCGCGGCCGCCCGGCCGCGGCCCGCCATCCGGCAGCCGAGGCAGCCCGGGTGGCCCCGCCGGGCTCCGGTGTCGCGGATCCGCCAGGGCTGCTCGGCCGGAGGCCGCGGGCCGGACCCCTTTCCCCAGCCGGTCAGGTGCAGGACCCAGGTGGTCACGGCCGCCAGGACGACGACCGCGAGGCCGAGCGCGAGCACCGCTGCCGACGTCGTGATGACCCCCGCCCCCAGCACGACGCTGCCCAGGACGCCGATGGCCGTGCCGGTCCAGCCGGCCACGGTGTGGCCCAGGTCGGCGTCACCGTGTGCGCTCATGTCGGCTCCTCGGGATGTGATAGTTCAGCGACCGGCACCGCACCGGCTCAGTAACTTACGAACTAAGCTACTTAGACACTAAGGGGATTTTGCGTGGACGGCAAGAAGCGCCCGGAGGCGACGGCCGACCAGGCGCTGCAGGCGATGGACCGGATGATCGCGCTGGCCCAGTTCGGGCAGCACGACATCGCCGGGCGGCTCGGCCTGAACACCACCGACCTGACCTGCCTCGGTTTCGTGATGGAGGCCGCCGTGGCCGGGACGACGCTGACCGCCGGCGACCTCGCGGAGCGGGCACGGCTGACCACGGGCGGGGTGACGGGCGTGCTCAACCGGCTGGAGAAGGCCGGATACGCGCGCCGCCAGGCGGACCCGGCCGACCGGCGGCGCCTGCACGTGGTGATGGACGCGTCGGCGCAGGCCCGCATCCTCGCGGTGTACGGCCCGTTCTACGCGCGCCTGGGCGCCCTGTTCGCCGACTACGGGCCGGACGAGATCGCCGTACTGACCGACTGGTTCGAGCGGGCCAGGGAGGCCATGCGGGAATCCCTGGACGAGATCAGGCGCGGTACCGACGGGGCCGAGGACTGACCGTCCCGCCACCGGCCCGCACCCACCAAGGCCGCCGAACGCCCGCTACCGCCTGCCCGCACCGGGGCGTCCCGGCCCGTCGGACCGCCGCGCGGACCGCCGTGACGGCCACCTACCGCCCGGGCCGACGGGACACCGGGCGCCCCGCCCGGTCACGAAGCCGCCGCCGCGAACGCCCCGCGGGCCAGCCGGTGCAGCAGGGCGGCCGTGGCCGCGCGGCCCGGGAGCGCCTCGGGACGGGTCAGGTGCGGGGTGGAGTTGAGCAGGCCGAACACCCCGTGGACCGTGACGCGCGCCTCGTCCTCCGCGAGGGCCGGATAGAGGGCGCGGACGACCTCGACCCAGACCTCCACGTACTGCCGCTGGAGCCGGCGCACGCGCTTGCGGTCGGTGTCACGCAGACGGTCCAGCTCCCGGTCGTGGAGAGTGATCAGGGGCCGGTCGTCGAGGGCGAAGTCGATGTGGCCCTCGATGAGGGCGTCCAGGAGCGCCTCCGGGGATCCGCCCGGCGAGGCGGCGTCCTCGGCGACGCGCAGCCTGCCGCCCTCCAGCAGGCGCTCGCTGATGCCGACGAGGAGCTCGGCGAGCATGGCGTCCTTGCCGGGGAAGTGCCGGTAGAGGCCGGGACCGCTGATGCCGACGGCCGCCCCTATCTCGTCGACGCCGACACCGTGGAAGCCGCGTTCGGCGAAGAGGCGCGCGGCCTCCCTGAGGATCTGCTCGCGGCGGGTGGGGGCCGCGACACGGGAGACGGCACGGGCGGCGTTGCGGTCGGCGGCGTGGGTGCTCATGGTGATTCATTCTAGACAGGGGGGTTAGCGCTCGTTAACCTGAACGCGACGCGTTAACGCTCATTAACCTTCGTCGGCTCCCGTCCCGCGGGCGGCCGACCACCGCGGTACGGGCAAGGGGGCTCGAAGCATGCAGCAGGCACCGGTCCTGGCGAGCGCGGCCGATCCCGCCTCGGAGGCCTGGCAGGCCAACGAGGCGGCGCATCACGCGCTCGCCGAGGAGCTGCGAACGCGGCTCGCGACGGCACGGCTCGGCGGGGGTGAGAAGGCCCGCGCCCGGCATGTGGCGCGCGGCAAGCTCCTGCCCAGGGAGCGCGTGGACACCCTGCTCGATCCCGGTTCGCCCTTCCTGGAGCTGGCACCGCTCGCGGCCGAGGGGCTGTACGGGGGCTCCGCGCCGGCGGCCGGGGTGATCGCCGGGATCGGGCGGGTCAGCGGCCGTGAGTGCGTGATCATCGCCAACGACGCGACCGTCAAGGGCGGCACGTACTACCCGATGACGGTGAAGAAGCACCTGCGCGCACAGGAGGTGGCCCTGGAGAACCGCCTGCCCTGTCTGTACCTGGTGGACTCGGGCGGCGCCTTCCTTCCGATGCAGGACGAGGTCTTCCCCGACCGCGACCACTTCGGGCGGATCTTCTACAACCAGGCCAGGATGTCGGGCGCGGGCATCCCGCAGGTCGCCGCTGTGCTGGGGTCGTGCACGGCGGGCGGGGCGTACGTCCCGGCCATGAGCGACGAGGCCGTCATCGTCCGGAACCAGGGCACGATCTTCCTCGGCGGCCCGCCGCTGGTGAAGGCGGCCACCGGCGAGGTCGTCACGGCGGAGGAGCTCGGCGGCGGCGAGGTCCACTCCCGTACCTCGGGGGTCACCGACCACCTCGCCGAGGACGACGCGCACGCGCTGCGGATCGTCCGGAACATCGTGGCGACACTCCCGGAGCGGGGGGCGCTCCCCTGGTCGGTGGAGCCCGCCGAGGAACCGAAGGTCGATCCCGCCGGCCTGTACGGGGCGGTGCCCGTCGACTCACGCACCCCGTACGACGTGCGCGAGGTCATCGCCCGGGTCGTCGACGGCTCGCGTTTCGCCGAGTTCAAGGCGGAGTACGGCCAGACGCTGGTCACCGGTTTCGCCCGGATCCACGGCCACCCGGTCGGCATCGTCGCGAACAACGGCATCCTGTTCTCCGAGTCCGCCCAGAAGGGCGCCCACTTCGTCGAGCTGTGCGACCAGCGCTCCATCCCGCTGGTCTTCCTGCAGAACATCTCCGGCTTCATGGTCGGCCGGGACTACGAGGCGGGCGGCATCGCCAAGCACGGCGCCAAGATGGTCACGGCCGTGGCGTGCACCCGGGTGCCCAAGCTGACCGTGGTCGTCGGCGGTTCGTACGGGGCGGGCAACTACTCCATGTGCGGGCGGGCGTACTCACCGCGCTTCCTGTGGATGTGGCCCAACGCCAAGATCTCCGTCATGGGCGGCGAGCAGGCCGCCTCCGTGCTGGCCACGGTGAAGCGGGACCAGATCGAGGGGCGGGGCGAGCAGTGGCCCGCCGAGGACGAGGAGGCATTCAAGGCCCCGGTCCGCGCCCAGTACGAGGAGCAGGGGAACGCCTACTACGCCACGGCCCGGCTGTGGGACGACGGCGTGATCGACCCCGTGGAGACCCGGCAGGTGCTGGGGCTCGCCCTGACCGCGTGTGCCAACGCCCCGCTGGGTGACCCCCAGTTCGGCGTCTTCCGGATGTGATGTGAGGACTTCCATGTTCAGCACTGTTCTGGTCGCCAACCGCGGCGAGATCGCGGTCCGGGTCATCCGGACCCTGCGCGAGCTCGGTGTGCGGTCGGTCGCCGTCTTCAGCGACGCGGACGCGGACGCCCGGCACGTGCGGGAGGCCGATACCGCGGTCCGGATCGGGCCGGCGCCGGCCGCCGGGAGCTACCTCTCCGTGGAGCGGCTCCTGGACGCCGCCCGCCGCACGGGGGCGGAGGCCGTCCACCCCGGATACGGCTTCCTCGCCGAGAACGCCGCCTTCGCCCGGGCCTGCGCGGAGGCGGGGCTCGTCTTCATCGGCCCGCCCGCCCCGGCGATCGCGCTCATGGGCGACAAGATCCGCGCGAAGGAGACGGTCGCCGCCGCCGGCGTCCCGGTGGTGCCCGGTTCCTCGGGAAGCGGGCTCACCGACGGTCAACTGGGCGACGCCGCCCGCCTGATCGGCATGCCCGTCCTGCTGAAGCCCTCGGCCGGCGGTGGCGGCAAGGGCATGCGGCTGGTGCGCGAGGAGGCCCTGCTCGCGGACGAGATCGCGGCGGCGCGGCGGGAGGCGCGCACCTCCTTCGGCGACGACACCCTGCTGGTGGAGCGGTGGATCGACCGGCCGCGCCACATCGAGATCCAGGTCATGGCCGACGGGCACGGCGGTGTCGTGCACCTCGGTGAGCGCGAGTGCTCGCTGCAGCGCCGACACCAGAAGATCATCGAGGAGGCCCCCTCCGTCCTGCTCGACGAGGAGACCCGGGCGGCGATGGGCGAGGCGGCCGTCCAGGCGGCGCGGTCCTGCGGCTACGTGGGCGCGGGCACGGTGGAGTTCATCGTCCCGGGCGACGACCCCGCCTCGTACTACTTCATGGAGATGAACACCCGGCTGCAGGTCGAGCACCCGGTCACCGAGCTGGTCACCGGCCTCGATCTGGTCGAGTGGCAGTTGCGGGTGGCCGCCGGCGAGCGCCTCCCGTACGCCCAGTCCGACATCACCCTCACCGGGCACGCCGTCGAGGCCAGGGTCTGTGCCGAGGACCCGGCGCGGGGCTTCCTGCCGTCCGGCGGCACGGTGATCGCCCTGCACGAGCCGCAGGGCGGCGGGGTGCGGACGGACTCGGGGCTGAGCGAGGGCGTGCCGGTCGGCAGCACCTACGACCCGATGCTGTCGAAGGTCATCGCGTACGGCCCCGACCGGGCGACGGCGCTGCGCCGGCTGCGGGCCGCCCTCGCGGACACCGTGGTCCTGGGCGTACCGACCAACGCCGGCTTCCTGCGGCGGCTGCTGGCCCATCCGGCGGTCGTCGCGGGCGATCTGGACACCGGCCTGGTGGAACGCGAGGCGGACTCCCTGGTGCCCGAGGGGGTGCCGGAGGAGGTGTACGCGGCGGCGGCGCTGCTGCGGCAGCCCTCGCCTTCCCCCGCCGCGGGCTGGGTCGACCCCTTCTCCGTGCCCAGTGGCTGGCGGCTGGGCGGAACGCCGGCGGAGACCTTCCACCACTTCCGACCGCACACACCGGCCGGGCCGTCCCGCTGCGCCGCAGCAACGTCGACACCGACCAGATCATCCCCGCGCACTGGCTGAAGAAGGTCACCCGCGA
>NZ_JBEXWB010000150.1:0-14539 GCF_040629645.1 Streptomyces sp. NPDC005899
CGGCCGCGGCCGCGCTCGACGCCTACTGGGCGGACGGGCAGATGGAGAAGCAGACCCTGGCCCGCGGCGAACAGGTCGAGCAGGCACTGCTGGCCATCTGCGCGGAGGAGCCGACCGCGCAGTTCCGTGGCCGTGGACTCGTCTGGGGCATGGAGTTCTCCGAGCCCACGCGTGCCTCGGCCGTCTGCGCCCGCGCCTTCGAACTCGGCCTGCTGGTCGAGACGTCCGGCCCGCAGAGCGAGGTCGTCAAGCTGCTCCCGTCGCTGACCATCACCCCCGACGAACTGGACGAGGGCCTGCGCACCCTGGCCCGCGCCGTCCGCGAGACCGCCTGAGCGGGTACAGCACCCCGGGACAGGCAGCACCTGAGAAGTACGGAAGAGAAAGGCACCACCACACCGTGATCGTCCGATCGTTCAGTGACATCGAGAACACCGACCGGCACGTCAGGTCCGCTTCGGGGACCTGGGAGAGCAAGCGGATCGTGCTCGCGAAGGAGAAGGTCGGCTTCTCGCTCCACGAGACCGTCCTGTACGCGGGTACGGAGACGTCCATGTGGTACGCCAACCACATCGAGGCCGTGCTCTGCACCGAGGGCGAGGCCGAACTGACCAACGACGAGACCGGCGAGAAGCACTGGATCACCCCGGGCACGATGTACCTGCTGGACGGGCACGAGCACCACACCCTGCGGCCCAAGACCGACTTCCGCTGTGTCTGCGTCTTCAACCCCCCCGTCACCGGACGGGAGGACCACGACGAGAACGGTGTCTACCCGCTGCTGACAGAGGAGGGCTGATCCATGACCACCGACGTTGACGTACGCGCCGACCTCTACCCCTCGCGCGGTGCCGCCGAGATGACCACCCCACGCCAGGACCCGGTCATCTGGTCCGCGCCGGGCGCCCAGGGGCCGCTCGCGGCGAAGGACCTGCAGTCCTTCGAACATGACGGGTTCCTCGCCGTGGACCAGCTCATCTCCCCCGACGAGGTCGCCGCCTACCGGGCGGAACTGGACCGGCTGGTCGCCGACCCGCAGGTCCGCGCCGACGAACGCTCGATCATCGAGCCGAAGTCGCAGAGCGTGCGCTCCGTCTTCGAGGTCCACAGACTCAGCGAGGTCTTCGCCCGCCTCGTCGCCGACGAACGGGTGGTGGGCCGGGCCCGCCAGATCCTGGGCTCGGACGTCTACGTCCACCAGTCCCGGATCAACGTCAAGCCCGGCTTCGGCGCCTCCGGCTTCTACTGGCACTCCGACTTCGAGACCTGGCACGCCGAGGACGGCCTGCCCCACATGCGGACCGTGTCCGTCTCGATCGCGCTGACCGAGAACCTCGACACCAACGGCGGGCTCATGATCATGCCCGGCTCGCACAGGACGTTCGTCGGCTGCGCGGGCGAGACGCCCAGGGACAACTACAAGAAGTCCCTGCAGATGCAGGACGCCGGCATCCCCTCCGACACCGTCCTGACCCAGATGGCCGACCGCCACGGCATCAAGCTCTTCACCGGCCAGGCCGGCTCGGCGACCTGGTTCGACTGCAACGCCATGCACGGCTCCGGGGACAACATCACCCCCTACCCCCGCAGCAACGTCTTCATCGTCTTCAACAGCGTCGAGAACACCGCCCAGGAACCCTTCGCCGCCCCCGTCCGCCGACCCGAGTTCATCGGCGCCCGCGACTTCACCCCGGTGAGGTAGGGACGCCGCCCCCTACCGGGCTGTGCCCCGTAAAGGGCGGCACCGGGCCGTGGGCGCGCGGCCGAGCCCGGGAACGGGGACCAGGGCCGCCCGGGCCCCGCCCTCCCCGTGAACACGAGTGGGGCCGCCTTCCCCGCGAACACGAGCCGGGCCGCGAAGAGACATCGAGATATCGTGGTGTATCGGGGTATCGGCGAGAGAGGTGGCTCATGGCGGAGACGGCGGAACTGGGGCCGGGGGATCTGATCGAGGTGTTCAAGGCCCTGGGGAATCCGGCTCGTCTGCAGATCATGCAGTGGCTGAAGGATCCGGAGGAGCAGTTCGGCGCGTACGAGCCGATCGCGGACCGCCAGGCGGTGGGTGTGTGCGTCACCCACATCCAGGCCAAGGCGGGACTCGCCCAGTCGACGGTCTCCAGCTACATGAGCACGCTCGAACGGGCAGGTCTCGTACGTCCCACCAGGGTCGGCAAGTGGACCCACTACCGGCGCGACGAGGAACGGCTGGCGCGGGTGGCGCGGGCGATCGGCAACGACGTCTGATTGACCCATCGCGATATCTCGATATGATGATGTCATGTCGACCTTCGATGCTGCTCCCACCGCTCTGATCGTCCACGCCCACCCCGAACCCCGCTCTTTCAGCACGGCCCAGATGAACACGGCGGCTCAGGCCCTTCGGGACGCCGGCTACCGTGTCGACGTGCTCGACCTGTACGGGGAGGGGTGGGCGCCCGTCCTCGACCGTGACGAGTTCGCGCCGGTGGACGGCTACTTCAAGCCGCAGGCCGAGCAAATGCGCGCGGTCGGCGACGGGACGCTCGACGCCACCGTCGCAGCGCACCTGCACCGCCTGCTCGCCGCCGACCTGCTCGTGTTGTCGTTCCCGATGTGGTGGTTCTCCCTGCCCGCCGTCCTCAAGGGCTGGGTCGACCGGGTCTTCGTGATGGGCGGGGTCTTCGGTGGCGACCACGGAATTCTCGACGAGGCGGCGCTGGCCGGTAAGCGGGCGATGCTCCTGTTCACCACGGGCGGCCCGAGCGCGGCCTTCCAGGAGGGCGGCGAACTCGGCCGGATGAGCGACTTCCTGTTCCATATCCACCGCGGAATGCTGGAGTTCGTGGGTTTCCAGGTCGTCGACCCCGTCATCACGTACGCCCCGGCCCGCATGACCGACCAGGAGAGGGCCGCGGCGCTCGACGCGGTGGGGGAGTCGGTCGCGCTGGTGGCGTCCGGCGCCGGACTCGCCGTCCGCTGACCGCGGCGGGCCGCGAGCGCGCCGGCCGGTGACGCGCGGCGCATCGTCCCCCGTCTGCCGCTCGCCGTGCGCGCGTCATCACATCGTCCTCCTGCCGACCCGTGGGCGGTCGCGCGACGGCACCCCGGGCCGAAGGGGCCCGGGGTGCCGTCGTTCGTCTGCCGATCCTGCCGGGCGCCGGTTCCTGGAGCGCGTCACGTCCCCGGCGTCCGCGGCTTCACGCCAGCATGCCGGCGCGGAGCTTGTTGAGCGTGCGGGTCAGGAGGCGGGACACGTGCATCTGCGAGACGTCGAGCTCGGCGCCGATCTGGGACTGCGTCATCTCCTGGCCGAAGCGCATCTCGATGATGCGGCGCTCCCGGTCGTCGAGCTGCTCCAGCAGCGGGGCCAGGGCGTGCAGGTTCTCCACCGTCTCCATGGCGGAGTCAGGCTCGCCCAGGATGTCGGCGAAGGTGCGGGACGCCGTACCCGGAGCCTCCCCGGCGTCGGTCGGCAGGTCCAGGGAACCCGCCGTGTAACCGTTCGACGCGATGATGCCCTCGACGACCTCCTCCTCGGTGAGGTCGAGGTGCTCGGCGAGCTCCTTCGCCGTCGGGTCGCGGTCGAGGCGGGTGGTGAGCTCGTCCTTCGCCTTGGCCAGGTCGACACGGAGTTCCTGCAGTCGGCGCGGAACGTGGACCGCCCAGGTGGTGTCACGGAAGAAGCGCTTGATCTCGCCGACGATGTACGGAACGGCGAAGGTGGCGAACTCAACCTCCCGGGAGAGCTCGAACCGGTCGATGGCCTTGATCAGCCCGATGGTGCCGACCTGGGTGATGTCCTCCATGTCGCCGCTGCCCCGGTTGCGGAAGCGGCGCGCGGCGAACCGCACCAGGGAGATGTTCATCTCGATGAGGGTGTTGCGCGCGTACTGGTACTCGTGCGTGCCCTCCTCCAGCACCTGCAGCCGTTCGAAGAACAGCATCGACAGGGCGCGGGCGTCCTTGGGGGCGATCTTGCCCGCGTCCTCGATCCAGGGCAGCTCCCCGTAGCGCTCCGGAGAAGCCTCCACGGCCGACGCCTCGTCAGTCCTCGTGGCCCTGGCACTCTGTTCAGCAATCACGATGTCTTCCACCCTCCCTCGTCCTGCGCGCTTCCTGGCCTGCCCCTGCCCCGCTTCGGCGCACCCATGCGTGCCCGGACGAATTATCTTGCTGTGTGGAAACAGTTGTCCCTGGACATCGTAGGATGAGAAGCGCCGACCACCGGCGCGCCCTTTCGGGCCCGTCGCGCTGGATCGAGTACGGGCCCCCTACGCTGGAGGCCGACGGTCGGGGCCCACGGACGGTCCGGGTCTCGGCGCGGCACGACGAGAAAACAGGATGACGTGGACAGATTCGCTGCTGTCGAGCGGGAGCTGCGCAAGGCCGCACCTCATCTGCTCCTCGATGTCGTCACGGCGGCCCTGCGGGAGCGGTACGGCGTGCAGAGCGTGGAGCTGCGTCTCGCCGACTACGGCATGACCACGCTCCAGGTCGTGGCCGAGATGCCGATCGCGGAGCCTGTGCACGTCAACAACAGCCCGCAGGGACGGGCCTTCGGGGCTCAGGAACCGTATGTGGAGCCAGGGTCGGCTGAGGGCACGTTGGTCGCGCACCTGCCCGTGACCGTCCGGGGGGACCGGCTGGGGATCCTCACCGTCACCCTGCCGGAGCGGAGCTGTTCGCCGGAGGACCTGGCGGGTATGCAGCAGATGTGCGAAGCGCTCGGTCACGAGATCACGGTCGCCCAACGGGACACCGACCTCTACCTGATCGCGCGTCGCGCCACACGGCTGACCCTCGGCGCGGAGATGCAGTGGCAGCTGCTGCCCGGCCGCTCCGTGTCGTGCCCCGAGTTCTCGCTGGGCGCCCACCTGGAACCGGCGTACGCCATCTTCGGCGACAACTTCGACTGGTCGCTGTCGGCCCACCACCTCACGCTCACCGTCACCAACGGCATGGGCAAGGGGATGGAGGCGGCCCTGCTGACCAATCTCGTCGTCAACGCGTTGCGCAACGCCCGGCGCGCCGGCCTGGACCTGCCCGGCCAGGCCAGCCTCGCGGATCAGGCGGTCTACGCCCAGTACCGGGGCGAGCTGTACGCGTCGGTCCTGCTGCTGCGCTTCGATCTGGCCACGGGGGAGGTGGAGGCGGTGGACGCGGGTTCCCCCCGCATGTGGCGGCTGAGGGGCGGCAGCGTGGACCCGGTCGGCTTCGACGCGCAGCTTCCGCTGGGCATGTTCGAGGAGACCGAGTACGTCACGGAGCACCTTCGGGTGGAGCCCGGTGACCGGCTGCTGATCGGCAGCGACGGCGTCTACGAGACCGCGTCGACGGCGGGGGAGCACTACGGGCAGCGTGCCCTCGCGCGGTCGCTGTCGGCACACCGCTTCCTGCCGTCCGAGCAGGTGCCACTCGCGGTGCTCCGCGATCTCCGGGACTACCGGGGCGCCACACCGCTGGACGACGACGCCCTGGTCGTCTGCATGGACTGGTTCGGCCGGGAGTCCGCCGGCGGCGACGCGTCGGAGTGACGGGCGCCCGCGGGGCGGCCGAAGGGTTGACCGGCCCGGGGCCGGCCGGTCGACCGGCCGTTATCCGGTCGACCGCAAGGGTCTCGCGCCGTCGGTGTCCTGTCCCGGGGCGGATGCCGCGGCCGCGCCACGGAAGGCGCGCAGGCCTTCGAGGAGCGCGCGTCGCGCCTTGGCCGGCATGGCGTCGATCGTGGACATCAGCACTTTCTCCCTGCGCATGCGAAGGTCGACGAGGTACGCCTTGCCGAGACTGGTCAGCCGGAGCTCCAGCTCCCGGCGGCTCACCGGGCTGGGGGCACGCTCCACGAAGCCCGTGGCCTGCAGGCGGTCGCACAGCCGACTGACCGAGGGGGAGGCCGATCCGAGTGCCTCCGCGAGCATCCGGAGATTGATGCCCTCCTCCTTGTCCAGCGTGTACAGGACGCGCAGCTGGGAGGGGGAGACGGGACCCGTCGGCACGGCCTCGCGTCCGTGCTCCCAGAGGACTTCGAGGAGTTCGACGAACTCGGAACCCTCACGGGCCGCATCCCGGGACCTGTGGTCGGGTTCGGGGCTCAGGCCCATTTTGATGACACTCCGATCCGGCATCGTCTCACTCGTCCGTCTGGCCACCGGACCGAGTATTCGTGCCGGCCATCCGATGCGCTGTACGGAAAGCCAGGACTAGGTTCCAGGGCACATGTGCGACCCCGCATATCGTACCCCTGTCTGCAACATGCTTCCGGGGACACGCCCACAATCAACAGTTTCCATGAGGCAACAGTTGCCATAGGGTACGGTTCCTCAGGTCTGACGCGTGATCTTCCAGCGGGCCCGCGCCCCTCTGCCCGACGGCGCACCCGCTCCCGGCCTGGAGTACTGACACCCATGACGCACAGCCAGCCCCTCGTTCTCTCCGTCAGCTACCCGGCGGAGTCGATCGCCATTCTGACCGTGGCCGGAGAGATCGACGTGGACAGCGCGCCTGCCCTGCGGACCAAGGCTCTCGAGCTGATCAGGCAGGGCAGGGCGCACCTGGTCCTGGACCTGGCCGCCGTGGGATTCTGCGACTCCTCCGGGCTCAACGCGATGATCGCGATCCTCAGGTACGCGAAGGACCGGCACGGCTCACTGTCGCTTGCCGGGTCGCCTCCGCACGTCACGAGGCTGCTGGACGTCACGGGGGTCGGCGAACTGATACCCGCGCTCCCCACGACGGCCGAGCTCGTGAGCCGCATCGGCGCGCGGGACGGCGGCGCCGGCGGGCAGGGGCCTCTCTAGGGCCGGGCCGGCGACGGTCCGCGCCACACGGAGACGTGCTGGGTGGACTCCCCGGTGAACGGCGACCTGTGCCAGTCCGCGACACGCTCCTCCAGCTCCAGACCCGCGATCCGGGCCATGAGGTCGAGCTCCGCCGGCCACGCGTACCGCTGCCGGCAACTTCCGCGGCGGTAGCGGCCGTCCTCACCGTCCCGGGTGAAGTGGTGCGAGACGAGGGTCTGCTCGACCAGGTCGAAGGTGTCGAAGCCGAGGTGGTGATCGGAGACGTAAAACGGCACCGCGACCTGCCCGGGCGGCAGGACCCGCAACGGGGGCACACCCAGTTCGACGACGAACCGGCCGCCGGGGGCCAGGTGCCGGGCGGCGTTGCGGAAGCACTGGACCTGCTCGTCCTGGGTGAGCAGGTTCGCGATCGTGTTGTAGACCAGGTACACCAGGGTGAACGTGCCGGGGACCACGGTCGTGGCCATGTCCCCCAGGACCACCGGGAGCGTCTCCTCGTCGGCCTTGCGCCGCAGGACCGCCGCCATGTGCTCCGACAGTTCGATGCCCACCACCGGCACGCCGCGTGCCCGGAGGGGGACACCCACGCGTCCCGTCCCGATGGCGAATTCGAGGGCCCGGCCGTCTCCGGCCAGCTCGGCGAGGAAGGCGAGAGCCGGTTCGACAGCGGCGGCCGAGGAGTTCTCGCTCTCCTCGGCGTCGTAGCGTTCGGCGGTCGCGCGGGACCACAGCTCACTGCTCGTCACGAGGGCTCACCATGCCCGGTGCGCCGGGACGCTGTCGACGGGTTTTCGCTCCCGGGCCGCGCGGTACCAGTTCGGGCGGGCTGCCGGCCGTCCGGCGGCCGCGGAGGTGGTCCGAGGGCCGGGGCGGGGCCGGAGACACCGAAAGCACGGGTCAGCCGGTCGTACGGTGCTGCCCGACCTGGTCCTCGAGCCGCTGGAGGCTGGTGTCCAGGGCGCCGTTGACGGCCTGTTCGCCGGGGTCGTGGCTGTCCTCGAAGAACGACAGGTGCACCGTCACCTGGCTCGCCCCGTCGTCGATGCCGGCGACCTGCAGCCAGCCGGTGTAACTGCCCTGGGCGCGGGTGCCCCATTCGAGCCTCATCTGATCGGGCCGGGCGCGCAGCAGCGCCGAGGTGTCCTCGTCGGTGCGGTCCTCGTGGACGGTGACGGCGGGCAGGTCCCCGGCGCACGTGCAGGGACTGCGGCAGCCAGGTGTCCAGCCGGCCGATGTCGGAGGCCTGGCCGAAGACGTGCTCCGGCGGTGCGGGCATCGTGCGGGAGCGTTCGTACTCGGTCATCGCGCCACCGTTCGTCGGTTCGGGGTCGTACGACGGGAGACATGCCCGGCCCGCCCGGGGGGATGCCGCGTGCCACCGCGATCCCACCCGTTCGCCCGGAGCGGGCGCGGTCGCCGAAGGGGTCGCGGCCGGAGGTCGGCGGAAGGCGAACGACGAGGGGGAGACCCGTCAGGGCCGGCGTGGCCGCGCCGGCCGGCGGCTGTTCCGGCCGGTGAGCCGGTCGCCCCGGGCCGGAAGTCACCCGTACGGACGCGGACGACGTGTGTGCCGGTATGCCGGCGGGTAAGGGACCCGGTGATCACCGGACACCGCGATCCGGTGACGACTCGCAGGAGCTACGGAGAGAAGGTGCCCGATGTCCTCGAAGCGACGTCGCAAGAAGAAGGCCCGCAGCAAGAACGGCGCGAACCACGGCAGCCGCCCGCAGAGCTGAGGGCGCACTCCGCCGCGCCGGGGGCGGCGCACCCGTGCCGCCCCCGGGCGCGACCCGGTGGCGCGACCACCGGTCGGGACGGAAGACGCCCGACGCGCGTGTGCGCGCTGTGTCGTCGCCTGCCGATCGGCGTCATCGCTTCCGGCCCCCGGGCCGGACCGGACCGAGCCCCGCAGGCGCCCTCCCGGCGGCGCCTGTCCGCCATCGCCCGCCGGCCGGGCTCAGCGCACCAGGCAGGGGCGCCGGGGATCGAACGTCCAGCCCGGCACGAGGTGCTGCATCCCGGCGGCGTCGTCGCGTGCCCCCAGAGCCTTCGTCCGGTAGAGCTCGTGCGCCGCGAGGAGCCGGTCGATGTCGAGCCGGACACCCAGCCCGGGTGAGTCGGGGACGGCGATCTCGCCGTCCACGATGCGGGGCGGGGTGACGGTGAGTCGCTCCAGCCCCTCCTGCCAGATCCAGTGCGTGTCCAGGGCGTTGTACTCGCCCGGGGCCGCGGCACCGCAGTGCGTGACCATGGCGAGCGAGATGTCGAAGTGGTTGTTCGAGTGGCAGCCCCAGGTCAGCCCCATGGCGTTGCACAGCTGGGCCACGCGTACGGAGCCCCGCATGGTCCAGAAGTGCGGGTCGGCCAGCGGGATGGACACGGACTGAAGCGCCAGGGCGTGGGTCAGCTGCCGCCAGTCCGTCGCGATCATGTTGGTCGCCGTCGGAAGTCCTGTGGCACGCCGGAACTCGGCGAGGATCTCGCGCCCCGAGTAGCCGTCCTCCGCCCCGCAGGGGTCCTCCGCGTAGGCGAGCGTGCCCAGCAGTGGCGAACAGAGCCGGATGGCCTCGCGCAGCGACCAGGCGCCGTTCGGGTCGAGGGTGATCCGGGCTTCGGGGAAGCGCTCCTTGAGCGCCCGTACGGCCTCGACCTCCTCGGTGCCCGCCAGGACCCCGCCCTTCAGCTTGAAGTCCCGGAAGCCGTACAGGCCGTACGCCGCCTCCGCCTGGCGCACGATCGCCTCGGGCGTGAGCGCCTCCTCGTGGCGCACGCGGTACCAGTCGACGTCCGAGTCCGGCTCGCGGACGTAGTCCAGACCGGTGCGGCCGGGATCGCCGACGTGGAAGAGGTAGCCCAGCACCCGCACGGAGTTCCGCTGCAGGCCGTCACCGAGCAGGGCCGCCACCGGTACGTCCAGGTGCTGGCCGAGCAGGTCGAGCAGAGCCGCTTCGACGGCTGTCACCGCGTGCACGGTGGTGCGCAGGTCGAAGGTCTGGGGGCCGCGTCCGCCCGGGTCGCGGTCCGCGAACCGGCTGCCGATCTCACGCAGGACGCGCGTGTAGTCGCCCACCTCGGCCCCCACGACCAGGGATTCCGCGTCGCGGAGTGTCCGGGTGATCTTCTCGCCGCCCGGTACCTCCCCCAGTCCGGTACGGCCCTGCGAGTCGGTCAGGACGAGGACGTTGCGGGTGAAGAAGGGGCCGTGGGCGCCGGACAGGTTCAGTGCCATGCTGTCGCGCCCTGCGACGGGGTAGACCGCGAAGCGGGTGATGGTCGGCTGGCTCATGGACGTCGGCTTCCTCGGGGTGCGAAAGGCGGCTGCGAGGGCGGATACGAGAAGGGGGAGGGGGCGCGTCGACGCCCTCGGGGGCCGGGGCGTCCGTCGGACGGCCGGGTGCTCCGGGGCGGGCACCGCGCCACCTCTGTGCGCATCTCCGTGCCTCGTATCTTCATATGCAGATGTTGTTCATGTAAGAGGACTGAGGTTAGGTGGGTGACCGCGACACGGTCAATGGGTTCGTGGTGCAGATCTACGATGTGGCCATGCGGGAGAACAGCGGTATCCGTGGGGTCAAGTCGGCGGCCCGTACCGTCGCGCTGCTCGAACTCCTGGCCGCGAGGGGGGACCGCCCCGCGCGCCTGGACGAACTCGCCGGGGAACTGGGCGTGCCGCGCAGCAGCATGTACCAGCTGTTGCAGACCCTCATCGCCTGCGGCTGGGTTCGCTCCGACACGACGGGTTCGCTGTACGGCATCGGCATCCGTGCTCTGCACACGGGCACGAGCTACCTGGACAGCGATCCGCACGTGCGTACGGCCCGCCCCCACCTCGACGAGGCCTCACGCGTGCTCGGCGAGACGATCCACCTGGCCCGCCTGGACGGCCCGAACGTCGTCTACCTCGCCACCCGGGAATCGCACGAGTACCCGCGCACCATCAGCCGGGTCGGCCGCCGGATCCCGGCCCATGCCGGCGCCCTCGGCAAGGCGTTGCTCGCCGAGCGCATCGACGACGGACTCCCGCTCCCCGAAGGGCCGTGGGAGGCCCTCACGGAGAACACGCACACGGGGCGCCCCACACTGCTCGCCGACCTGACCGCGGTGCGCGCACGCGGCTACTCCGTCGAGCGGGAGGAAACGGTCGCCGGCATCGCCGGCTTCGGCTTCGCCCTGCGGTACGACTCGCCCGCCAACGACGCCATCAGCTGCTCGGTGCCGGTGGAGCGCCTCGGTGAGGAGCACGTGCGCCGGATCGTGGCCGTCATGGAGGAGACGCGCGAGAGGATCGAGAACGCGTTGTCACCCGCCCCGGGCGCACCCGACTGGCGCTGACGAGCCGCGGGCCCCGGCCACGCGCCCGTGATCCGGGCCCGGCCGCCCGGCCTGCCGGGGTGCTCCGGGCGCAGGCGCACCCCGTGGCGGCTGTTCGCCGGTGGCGGGGACGCGGGCCGGGCCCCCGCTCCCGCCCGATCGCGGGAGCCGTGGGCCGGGATGCCCATGACAGCCCCTCAGGTGGGTGAACACCGCCGCCCCGCCCGTGGGGACCGGGTCCGGTGGGAACCCCCTGGCGTGTGCGCGGCCGGGGGGTCGGGCGCGCGCCTTACGGTGGGCCGATGCGACCCGTTCCCCGGTGGGCCCTGCTCTCGTCGGTATGCGCACCCGTCCTGCTCATCGGCGGCTGGACGGTCGCGGCACTGCTCGAAGGACCCGCCTACGACCCCGCCAGGCAGACGATCAGTGTGCTGGCCGCTTACGGCGCCGCGGGGTCGTGGGTGATGACCGGGGCGTTCGTCGCACTCGGCGTCTGCCATCTGCTCACGGCGTGCGGACTGCGCCCGGCCGCGCCCGCCGGGCGGGCGGCGCTGGCCGGCGGGGGAGTGGCGGCGCTGGTGGTCGCCCTGCTCCCGCCGCCGAGCAGCGGGGGATCCCTGCGGCACGGTTCGGTCGTCGTCGTCGGATTCGTGCTCCTCGCGGTGTGGCCCGTCCTGGCCCTCGACCGCGGTGGGGCGGCCCCCTGGGGACTGCGGCCGTGGCCCTCCGTCCTGGCGACGGCCCTGATGGGCGTCGGCGCCGGCTGGTTCCTGCTCGAGATGCAGCGCCACGGGGCGGCCGGCGTCGCCGAACGCCTCGTGACGTGCCTGCAGTCCGTCTGGCCCCTCGTGGTGGTCGCCTCGTGCCTGTCCCACCCGGCCGGGAGCGGACCGCCCCGGTGAACGGGCCGCGGGCGGTGGCAGGCGGGCGGAAGCCCTCTCGCCACAGGCATCGCACCGCCCGCACACCACCTCAGGCCGTTCCCGGATCCGGCGGGATACCCGGACACCGGGACCGCGGATTCTCCCCTGTCCGGCAGGCGACCGGATCAGGTCGCACCCTCACTGCCGGCAGAGGCAGAACGGATGTCCCGCCGGGTCCGCGTACACCCGGAACCCACGCTCCCCGCCGTGGTCGTCGAGGTCCAGCGGGGTGGCCCCGAGGGCCAGTACCTCCCGCTCCGCCTGTTCGATGTCCACCACGTCGAGATCCAGGTGCTCCTGCTGGGAGTTGTCCCCCCGCGGCCAATCCGGGGGCCTGTGGCCCGGCGCCCTCTGGAAGGCGATACGGGCGCCGCCCGGCACGTTCAGGACGTACCAGTCGTCACTGCCCTTCTCGACCTCGCCGCCCAGCACGCCCCGGTAGAACTCCGCGAGGGCCGCGGGATCGGGGCAGTCGAGAGCGACGAGGGAATAGGTCGCTACAGGCATTCCGGTTCCTTCCGTACGTCTGTCCGAGTGGTCCGTCCCGGCGGTCGCCGGGGCGTCGTGAGGCCGGAGGACGCTCCCGGCGCCGAGGCGCTCAGGGCCCCTCACCGTCGGCGCAGACGCGGACGGTCTCCAGCGACGGGTCCGTAGGATCGGGGACGTTCATGCCGGCCTCGACGCCCGAGCGCAGATAGCGCAGGAGCGGCTCGGTGATCCTCTCGCCGGGAAACACCGCGGGGATGCCCGGCGGGTACGGAGTCATCATCTCCGCGGCCACCCTGCCCACGGCCTCTTCTCGGCCGGCACGTCCTCGGTCGCCGAGAAGAAGGCGTCCCGGGGCAGGCACACCTGGTCGGGGCGGAGGTCGTCCGTCCCCGAGGAACACGGCGTCGCCGAGCACCGCCCGCACGGCGGGGTCGGCTCCGCGTGCCTGCTTGTGGCCGGGCGGGGAGAAGCCCAGCTCACCCTTCTGCTTGTAAGCGGCCAAGGCGTCCAGCACCGGCGCTTCATGATGGTCTGCGTGCATGAACTGACGCCCTCCCGGCCGGTTCCGGGCCGATCACACCCCGGCCGCTCACGCTCGGGATGATCAGGGCAGGGGGGTGCCGCCGGTCGCGTTCATGACCTCGCCGGTGATGAAGGTCGCGTTCGACGAGGCCAGGAAGACGTAGGCGGGCGCCATCTCGGCAGGCTGCGCCGGACGTCCCAGCGGGCTCTGCTTGCCGAACTCCGTCGTGTCCGGCATCGTCGCGGGGATGAGCGGCGTCCAGACGGGGCCGGGCGCCACGGCGTTGACCCGGATGCCGTCGGAGGCGACCATCTGCGCGAGCCCCTGGGTGAAGGTGACGATGGCCCCCTTCGTCATGGCGTAGTCCAGGAGGTGCGGGCTCGGCTTGTACGCCTGGACCGACGTCGTGTTGATGATCGAGCCGCCGGCCGGGATGTGGGGCAGGGCCGCCTTGCTCAGCCAGAACATGCCGTAGAGGTTGGTCCGCACCACGCGGTCGAACTGTTCGGTGGAGATGGCGGCGATGCCGTCGGGCTGCGACATCTGGTACGCCGCGTTGTTCACCAGGACGTCGATGCGGCCGAACTCCGACACGGCCCTCTCGATCAGCGCCAGGCACTGCTCCTCGTCGCGGATGTCGCACTCGACCGCGACGGCCTTGCGGCCCGCCTCCTCGACCAGGGCGACGGTCTCCCGGGCTTCCTTCTCCTCGGACGGCAGGTAGGTCAGCAGGACGTCGGCGCCTTCGCGTCCGAAGGCCAGTGCCACCGCGCGCCCGATGCCCGAATCTCCTCCTGTGATCACGGCCTTGCGGTCGAGCAGGAGGCCATGGCCCGTGTACGACTCCTCACCGTGGTCCGGTGGCGGGTCCATCGGCCCGGTCCAGCCCGGGTGCTCCTGGTCCTGCTGCGGGAAATCCGGCTGGGGGTGCCGGCGCGTCGGATCCTGCGGCTGTTCGGCGTCGTTCATCTCGTCGTGCTTCCTTCTCCGGGGCCCGTCGACCGCGGGCCGGCTGATCACGTGCCGCTCGGGTTCCCCGGCGGCGGCGAAACAATCAACCCCACCCGGGTGAACGGAGGCGGCCCCGGGCCGCCTCGCGCCCGCGCGGCCCACCGCCCCGGGGACGGGTCCGGACCGCGCCGGCACGTGTGGCGACCACGTGTGGAATCCACCTGGCGGGGGACCCGGCCCATGTACGTCCATGACGCCGGAAGGAGCGGAGATGTCCAACCCACAGCAGCCGGAGCAACGGCGCAGCGGAAAAGGTGGTGCCACTCCCCAGGAGAGCCAGGCCACCAAGGCGGCGCAGCCCGGCACGCCGGGAAGGGGCGGTGCGGCGCACGGCACCGATCGCGGCGGCAAAGGCGGCGGCAAGGGCGGCGGGCGGCCGCCGGAGCAGCAGCCCGACCACCCCTGAACGACCCGCGGCGCCCGCCCCCGGTGGGGGGGCCCCCCACCACCGGCGGGGGGGCCGGCGCCGGCGGGGGTGTGTGGGCGGCGGGCGGCGCCACCCCCCC
>NZ_JBEXWB010000151.1:0-14527 GCF_040629645.1 Streptomyces sp. NPDC005899
GCCGCGACGAGGCGGTCGGCCAGGACCCGCACGGCGTCCGCCGCGGCAGCCGCCGCGCGCAGGGGCGCTATCCGGGACTGGCCCTCCGGGCCGATCGCCCGGATCACGGTCCGCTCCACCTCGTCGCGGCCCTCGGGATCCACGACGGTCGCCCAGCCGGTGTGGGCGAGCAGCAGCCGGCGCCGCAGGTGCATGGAGATCAGCGCCAGATCGGCGACCCGGTGGGGGCCTCCGGCCAGGAACGCCGTCTCGTACAGGCTGAGTTCACGGGGGGTGTGGGCCTCGGCGGTATCGGCCGGCCGTAGCGCCGCACCTGCGGTGACGAGGCAGAGCCGGATACAGGTGAGGGCCGCCGCACCCCACGCGACCAGAAGAAGCAGAACCCAGAGCATGGCGGATTTCTATGCGAGGAGGACGCGGAGCGCCATCACCTGTTCACGATTCGGACAGAAGATGGTCACAGACAGTCAGAGGTGACCGAATTCCGACGTGCGGGGCAGGAGCCGCGCGGATCAGGAGCTCCCGCCGCAGCTGGAACCACCGCCACAACTCGAGCCGCTGCTGCAGCTGGAACCGCTGCTGCTCCCGCAGCTCGACGACCCACCGCTGCCACCGCAACCCCCGCCCGCACTGCAGGAAGCGCCCGTACCGCAGGACGAACCCGCCCCGGGGCCGCCTCCGTCACCGGAAGTGCCGCAGCTCCCCCCGCCGGGGCCCGCACCGGCGCACCACACCACCGGTACGAAGACCCCGGCCGCGGTGGAAGAGGCCGTCGGCGCGGACGCCGAGGCACGGGACCCGGCGCGCCGGTGGCGGGCCGCCGCCGCCAACTGCTCCCGCAGGCCGGCGTCGGGCAGCGCGCGCAGGCCCTGGGTGGCCACCAGGTGGGCAGGGTCCGCCAGCCGCACACGGGCGGCCCGGTACGCGTGCGCCGCCAGGCGCCCCGCCCTGGTGACCCGTGCCCTGGCGGACGAGGCGGTGAGCAGGCCGACCACGCCACCGGCCAGGAGGGCGGGCAGCACCTTGAGGACGAAGGGGGCCGGAATGTCCGAAAGGGGGTCGAGGGCCACGTACTGCACCACGGTGAGGATGATGCTGACGGGAAAGGCCACCACGCAGAACACCCCCTGTCCGATCGCCCACCGGCGGCGGGTCCGGGTCTCGGCCGGGGAGACGAGCAGACCGCGGGCCGCGAGCCCGTCACCGATCTCCTGCACCGCCGGGTGCCGCATCACGGCCTCCCGCAGCAGGTGCAGCGCGCCGTTCGGGGCCGCGGCCATCTCCTCCAGTACAGCGCGTTCCACCGCGTCGCGGGCCTCCGCCCGCCGGACGGCGACGATGCCGGGGCCGCCGACGACCAGCCGCCCGTCCGTGTGCAGGGCGGTGAGCGCGGTGTCCACGGCCCTGGCCGGGCCGCCGCTCAGGAACGCGGCCTCGGAGAGATCGTGCACCTCCGCTCCGGAACCACCCCGGCGCCGGCCCACCTTGGCGGTCGCGACGATCAGGAGCGTGGAGGAGACGGCCACGGCCACGGTCAGCAGCAGGGCGAGGGCGTTCACGGCGGTCACCTTCCGGCCAGGGCGGTACGGGCGGCCCGCAGCAGACGGGTGCCGCGACGCGGCGGGCGCGCCGCCGCGCGGTCCTGCCACCAGTGGGTGAGCCGGCGCCGCGCCCCGTCGTCGGCCGGGAGACCCGAGATCAGCAGGTGCTCGGCGAAGTCCAGGGCGTCGCGGCGGTAACCACCGGACATGGGCCGGGAGCCGGCGTAGGCGAGGAAAGCCGTGCGGTAGCCGTCCCCGAGGATCCCGGGCAGCTCCGGCGCCACCTTGGCGACGACCTCGGCCCGCTTGGCGGCCAGGGCCCGGCTCTGCACCCGCAGGCGCCGGTGGTCGAAGCCGTCCGGGGCGGGGGTGCCCGCGACCAGGGACGAGAGCAGCGCGGCCTGGGCCACAGCGGTCCTGCCACGGCCGCCCGCGGGCTGCGCGGCAGGCCGAGCGGGCCGCGGCCGCCGCGGGGAGCGCACAGGTCCCGCACCGGCCGGCGCCCCGGTCAGCGTGGCCCGGATCGCCGCCAGTTCGTCCGCCAGTACGGCCGCCGGGGGGAAGTCGTCGTCGCGCTCCAGGAGGACGCCCGGCGGGTCGACCCGGGAGCGGAGCGCGGCGAGCACCTCCAGGACGGGGGCCGTCACCGGGTGGGCGTGCGTGTCGTGCCACACGCCGTCCTTCTCGACCCCGCCCGCCACGTGCACGTAGGCGATGGCCTCCACCGGCAGTTCGTCGAGGGCGGCCGAGGGGTCCTCCCCCCGGTTCACGTGGTTGGTGTGGAGGTTGGCGACGTCGATCAGCAGCCGTACGCCGGTCCGCTCCACCAGCTCCGCGAGGAACTGGCCCTCCGTCATCTCCTCGTCCGGCCAGGAGACGAGCGCCGCGATGTTCTCCAGGGCAAGCGGCACGGGCAGCGAGTCCTGGGCTATCCGCACGTTCTCGCACAGCACGTCCAGCGCGTCCCAGGTCCGGGGCACGGGCAGCAGATGACCCGCCTCCAGCCCCGGTGACGCGGTGAGCTCGCCGCCCGCCCTGACGAACGCGATGTGTTCCGTCACCAACGGCGAGCCGAGCAGCGCCGCCCGGGCGGCGAGTCCGGCGAGGCGGCCCGGATCGGGGCGGTCCGCCCCGCCCAGCCCCGTCGAGACCCCGTGCGGGACGACGGTGACCCCGCGCTCGCGCAGCCGTACCAGCGACTCGGGGAGATGGCCGACGCAGATGTTCTCGGCGACCACCTCGACCCAGTCGACCCCCGGCAGTGACTCGACGGCGTCCGCGATCTCCGGCCGCCAGCCGATCCCCGTTCCCAACCTCATGGTGTCCCCTCCCCGTTCCGTGCGGGGGTGATGGCCCCGCACGGAAGCCTTCAACCCGGAACGGGGGACGTTCAGAGCATGATTTGAGGTTCCCGGCGGTTCGCCCCGGCGGGCCGGGCCCGGCGGCCGGTGGTGCGGGGCGAACGCCCGTGACGCCCGAGCGCCTGTGACGCCCGCGGTGGCGTGGGGGCGCGTCAGCGGGTCAGGGATGCGGCAGGGGCTCCATCGTCGGTGGTACGGGGCGCGAGGTGAAGGACTGGTCGCCGCTCGGTGTCGCCGGCACCGGGACCTGCGGGACCCCGCCGCCCGAGGACATGGGCGGCCCCGACGGGCTGGCCGTCGAGGCGCCCGCCGCATCGCGTGCCAGCCCGTCGAAGTCGACGAAGCCGGTGCCCTCCAGCATGGTGATGTGGTCGAGCACCGTCTGGTTGGCGTCGGAGGCCAGTTGCCGGATCAGCGAGTTGCGCGTGGTGTGCCGGACCTGGGCGATCAGCGCGAACACCTTTCCGTGCGCGGCGCGCAGGAGGTTGGCGAACTTGCGCTGGTACTCGTCACCGCCGGCCGCCGTCAGCTCCCGCAGCCACCCCTGCTGCTGCTCGGTCGGCTGGTTCGGGAGCTCCACCCCCAGCTTCGCCGCCACGTCGCGGGCCCGTCGGTCCAGATCGGTGTGGCCGACCACCAGGTGGTCCCCCGCCGCCTTCGTCGCCTCGCTCGGCGCGCGCTGGATGGCCTGCTGCCCCGCGGGCAGCTCCCACAGCCCCGCCAGGCGCACCTTGACCAGGAAGTCGCGGTCGGTGGCGGAGAGCGGCCCCCACTGGGTGGCGACACTGGAGGCGTTCAGATTGGCCTCCCCGGTGCCGGAGCGGTCGGCGTACGACCAGACGGGATAGGCGAGCGCGCCGAGTGTGGCGACCAGTGCCGCGATGATGAGCGCTGTTCCGTTGATACGTCGCAACAAGTGTGTCTCCAGGGCCGGTGCGTGACAGCTCCGAATCAACCGCCGACTGACTCGTGGTTCAACCTACTTCGCGGTAATGCCGGAGCGGCAGTACCGGGGGATACGTAGATCGGCGCAGAGATGTTCAGCCGGACCGGCCCGTTTCCGGGGGGCGCTCCACGGGCGCACTGCCCGCGTCCGCGCCCGCCCCGCCCGGGTCACCGCCGCCGCGCCCGCCCGGGGCGCGTCGACCGGAGGCCGCCACCGTGCCGGGTCAGCGGCGCAGCGCCGGGTGGTCGGCGACGACCGTGCACGAGCCCGGGGCGACCTCGGTGAACCCCGCGTCGCGCACCACCGGCAACCCGCTCACGGTCAGTTCCCGCCACCGGGCCGGGTCCGCGGTGGCCACGGAGAGCGGGAAGCCGGCCTCGCGCCAGGCCTTGCGCTCCGTCTCGGACAGCTCCCACCAGGCGAGCTGCGCCCCGTGTCCGGCCTGCGCCATCGCCTTGCCCGCGGACATCGTGACCCCGGGGCTGAGCCACAGGACCGGACCGGCCGGACCGGGGGCGGCCGGGGGCTCCGGGTCGTCGAGATCCGTGCCCGAGACCTGGAGCTTGGCCAGCTCCCTGGGCCAGCCGTCGAGCGGCACCGGCGGGAAGACCCGCACCTCGGCCCGCTCGCCCGTGACCGTGATCCCGGGCAGCGCGGCCGCCTTGCGCCACTCCGCACCGCGTGCCCGCCGCACCACCTTGCGGATGCGGGCGTCCTGCCAGTCCCGGATGAGCCCGGCCCACTCACCCTCGCCCAGTGAGCGTTCGTCCGAGAGGAGCGTCAGCACCGCCCGCGCGGCGGTCACCAGCGCGTCCGTGCGCGCCGGGGGATCGGTCCTCTCGATGCGCACCACCAGCGGCAGCACGAACTGCCGCGCCTCGTCCCGAAGGGTGGGCTCCGCGCGGAACGGGCTGTCGGCGGGGTCCGCGGGCGCCGCGGAAAGGGTCTCGGGAAGGCTGTCGCTGCTCACGCACCCAGTCTGCCAGGCCCCTGGGACAGGCCGCGGGCACGTTCGTGGCAGGCCCGCGGGGCACGTTCGTTACAGGCCCGCGGGGCACGTCCTTGGCGGAACGTGCGCCTCCGGGTGAGGATGCCCGGCATGAAGAGCGACATCTTTTCCAGCGAGCACATGGCCCAGCCTCCCGCCGCCCCCGGCATGTCCCTGCAGAACGCCAAGTGCGTCAAGTACGTCGTCAACGGTGAGATGCACGCGCGCCAGGGATCGATGATCGCCTACCGCGGCACCCTCCAGTTCGAGCGCAAGGGCCAGGGCATCGGCGGAATGCTCAAGCGCGCGGTCACGGGCGAGGGACTGCCGCTCATGGCGGTCCGGGGTCAGGGCGAGGCATGGTTCGCCCACGAGGCCGCCAACTGCTTCGTCGTCGAGATGGAGCAGGGCGACGTGCTGACCGTCAACGGCCGCAACGTCCTGTGCTTCGACGCGAGCCTCTCCTACGAGATCAAGACCGTGAAGGGCGCCGGGATGGCGGGCGGCGGACTGTTCAACAGCGTCTTCAGCGGGTTCGGCAAGCTCGGCCTGATATGCGACGGCCACCCCGTCGTGATCCCCGTGAGCGCGCAGCAGCCGGTGTACGTCGACACGGACGCGGTGGTCGGCTGGAGCGCGCATCTGTCCACCTCCCTGCACCGCTCGCAGAGCATCGGCTCCATGGTGCGCGGCGGCTCCGGCGAGGCGGTCCAGCTGATGCTGCAGGGCGAGGGCTTCGTGATCGTGCGGCCCAGTGAGCTCAAGCCGGAGAAGGCGTCGTCCAACTGAAGCCGGAAGCCGTGGGCCGCCGGTACGGCCTCCGCGGCCCCTGGGTGCTGCGCGGGGTCCGGCCGGAGCTGTCGCCGCACACCCTGGTCGCCGCGTGACCGACGGCTCGCCGGCCGAGCACGCCGTGACGGCTCCGGTCACCGGATCGCCGAGCGGCACGGTCCCGCTGCCCGTCCTTCCCTTCCTGCCCGTCCTTCCCTTCGCCGGGGCGGTGGTCGCCGCCGCGGCGGTCGCGGCCGTCACCGCCCGGCTCGCCCCGGTGCCCGAGTGAGTACGCTCGAAGGCATGGACGAGCACGCGGACGAGCGGATGGACGGACGTACCGGCGAGGCCTCCTGCGGGACGCCCCCGCGGGCCCCCGCACCGGCGGACGCGGGTCCCCCGTACGCGGACTGCGTGCGGTGCGGGAAGCCGACCGAGTACCCGGAGTCGGTGAAGGGCAGCACCCTCTGCCCGGTCTGCGAGTGGCAGGAGGCGGAGCGCACCGCCTGCTCGGGCTGAGCGGTGGCCCCTGGGAGGCGTCCGGAGGCCGGCACGCGCGCCCCGGGCGCACTCGGGCCCGCGCTCCGGCGGGTTCGCGTCCGCCCTGCCTCAGCCCCGCATCAGCTCGGAGACCTTCACGAAGCGGTATCCCCGGCGGCGCAGTTCCGGCACCACCCGGCGCACGGCGTCCTCGGTGACGGGAGCGGCGCTGCGCGTGCAGTGCATGACGACCAGCGACCCCGGCCGTACGCCGTCGAGGACCTGCTCGGCCACCGCGCCGGCGTCCGTGGCGAACGCGTCACCGCTGACGACGTCCCACTGCACGGCCGTCACCCCCGTCGACGCCAGGGCCTTGAGCGAGACGTCGTCGTAGCAGCCGCCGGGGAAGCGGAAGTAGGGGACGACGTTGCGCGCCCCCGTCCTGCGGATCTCCGTGAACGCCCGCTCCACTTCGCCCCGCATCGCGGACTCCGCCACGGTGGGCAGGCCGTAGCAGGGCGAGGAGAAGGCGTAGTGGCTGTAGGAGTGGTTGGCCACCTCGAACAGGGGGTCGTTGCCGATCGCGCGGGCCTGGGAGGGGTACTCCCGTGCCCAGCGGCCGGTCATGAAGACCGTCGACGGCACCTTCAGCCGGCGTAGCAGCGCGATCAGCGGCGGATTGTCGAACTGCTCGCCCGCCGCGGCGCGCGGCCCCTGATCCGCCGTCATGTCGGCGTCGAAGGTGAGGGCCACGACCTTGTCCGCTCCGCCGGGCGCGTGTTCGGCCCGGCGCTCGAAGACCGGGGTCGTCCCCGCCGGGCCCGGCGCCATGGTGGGCGGGCCTTGGCCTTGCCCCTGCCCCGCCTCGGCCGTGGCGGACGGGACGGCGCCGGCCGGCGGGGCGGAGGACTCGTCCGCAGGGATGGTGGACCCGGCGGGAGGCGCGACGGCCTCCGTGCGCGTGCGTTCCGGGGCGCCGCAGCCGGCGAGGACCGAGCCGAGCACCGCCACCGCCGTGGCCGCCGCCGTTGCGGTCATCATACGAACCGATGTGATCACTGGGGGACGTTAGCCGACGGGACGCCGGAAAGGCCGGACGGCGCTCCGGCCCGGTCCGGAGTCCCGTCCCGGACCCCTCAGCCGGTCCTCAGCGCCACGGTCCCGTCACCGCGAACGTCGTCCCCGGCGTGTAGCAGTTCACGAACATCGTCGCGCCGTCCGGAGCGAACGTGACACCGGCGAACTCGCCCCACTCAGGTTCCTCGGGCGTTCCGATGTTCTGCCTGCCCCGCGCCATCGGGTACACCTCGCCGTGCCGCGTCACCCCGAACACGTGCTGGGCGCCGCCGCCGTCCTCGCAGACCATCAGCCCGCCGCCGGCGGCGAGGCAGATGTTGTCGGGGGACTCGCCGGGCAACCGGACGTCGGTGCCGGGCCCGAAGACGACGACCAGCGTGAGCCGCCGCCGCCCGGGCTCGTACCGCCAGACCTGCCCGAAGTGGTCGGCCGCCGACCCCTGCGAGCTGTGGGCGAAGCTGGAGACGAAGTAGACCGAGGACCCGCCCCAGTAGCAGCCCTCCAGCTTCTGCGCGTGGGTGATGCCCTTCGGGCCGAAGTCCTGGTGCCGGATCGGTGTCCCGGAGGCCTGCGGGTCCGGTACCGGCACCCACTCGATCCGGTCGAAACGGGCGCCGGTCTCCTGGATCGCGGACAGGTCGGGCACGCCGGGGACCCGCATCGCCTCCAGCGTGCCGCCCGCCCGCAGGGACCCCGTCCCGCCGAGCGGCTTCTCCGGGAGGAAACGGTAGAAGAGGCCGAACGGGCGCTCGAAGGCGTCCTCGGTCTCGTACACGATTCCGTTCCCCGGGTCGACCGCGATCGCCTCGTGCTGGAAGCGCCCCATCGCGGTCAGCGGCACCGCCCCCGTGCGGCGCGGGTCGGCGCCGTCCACCTCGAAGACGTACCCGTGATCCTTGGTGTAGCCGTTGGTGCCGGCCTTGTCCTCGGTCTCCTCGCAGGTCAGCCAGGTCCTCCACGGGGTGGGGCCGCCCGCGCAGTTGACGGCCGTACCCGCGACGGCGACACGCTCGCCGAGGACGTGCCCCCGGCCGTCGAGCTCCAGGGCCGTACAGCCGCCCTTTGACGCCGGGTCGTAGGTGAGGCCCTCGACCGTGGGGACGGCGATCTCGGCGTCGGGGCGGTTCTCGTGGTTGCGCACGAGGTGGACGCGGCCGTGGCGGCCGGCGAATGCGGCCATGCCGTCGCAGTGGCTGGGCACCGGGCCCTCCCCGGAGCGCAGGGGGTCGCCCTCCCGGGAGAGGACCTGGTAGCGGAAACCTTTCGGCAGATCGAGCAGGCCGCGCGGGTCCGGGACGAGCGGACCGTAGCCGCTGTGGCCCCGGGCGGCCGCCGTGCCCGCGAAGAGCTCGCCGAAGGCCCCGGTGAAGGCGATCGACGCGGCGGCGGCGCTGCCGGCCAGGACCTGTCGACGTGTCGCGAGCGGTCGAGGTGCGGATGACATGGGCAACTCCCTGTTGGCGGACAGGCGACGTGAGATCGTCGGGATCAGACCTGCCCGGCCGGACGCTCCGGCGAACGTTGTCATGCGCACGACTTGCGCTGCGGAGTCCCGCGGGCGGCGGAGGGGGCGGCGATCCGGAGCCGGGGAGTCACGGCCGGAGGCGGGCCCCGGACGCACGAGTCCCCGGGGCGGCGACCGCCACCCCGGGGACTCGCGCGGACATCAGGCCAGCGTCGCGGTGAGCGTGATCGTCGTGCCGCTGAGCGCCTGGCTGACCGGGCAGTTGGCCTTGGCGTCCTCGGCGGCCTTAACGAAGCCCGCCTCGTCCAGACCCGGGACCTCGCCCTCCACCGTGAGGTGGATGCCGGTGATGCCCGTACCGGGCTGGAAGGTGACCTCGGCCTTGGTGTTCAGCCGGGCCGGCGGACTGCCCGCCGAGGCCAGGCCGTTGGAGAGGGCCATCGAGAAGCAGCTGGAGTGCGCGGCGGCGATGAGCTCCTCCGGGCTGGTCTTCCCGTTCGCCTGCTCCGCGCGGGACGGCCAGGAGACCGGGTACTCCCCGATCCCGGAGGAGTCGAGGGTCACGACACCCTTGCCCTCGAGCAGGTTGCCTTCCCAGATCGTGTGTGCCTGACGCGTGGTGGCCATACGGGATCCCTTCGAAACGGTGTGCGCGGTTGCGCGGTCGCGCGTACGCGGCGCCCGGAAGCGCCGAGGACGAGGTCCGCAACCCCGAACCTACTGCGCCACCAGAGCCTTCGCGTCACGCGCCAGTGCCGTCAGCCGCGAGATCGCCCGGAAGTATTTCTTCCGGTACCCGCCGTTCAGCATCTCGTCGCTGAACAGGCGGTCGAACGGCAGACCCGAGGCCAGCACCGGCACCTCGCGGTCGTACAGCCGGTCCGCGAGCACGACGAGCCGCAGCGCCGTCGACTGGTCGGGCACCGGCTCGACGTCCGTGAGGCACACGGCCGTGATCCCGTCGGTCAGTGCGCCGTACCGGCTGGGGTGCACCCGGGCGAGATGGCCGAGCAGCGCCGGGAAGTCGTCCAGGGAGGCGCCGGCGGTCGCGTACGCGGCCTTGGTGACCTGTTCCGTGGAGTACGGGGGCGGTGCCTCGGGCAGGCCGCGGTGGCGGTAGTCCTCACCGTCGATCCGCAGGGGCCTGAAGTGGGCGGAGAGCCCCTGGATCTCCCGGAGGAAGTCGGCCGCCGCGAACCGGCCCTCACCCAGCTTGCCCGGCAGCGTGTTCGACGTGGCGGCCAGCGCCACACCGGCCTCGACGAGCCTGCTCAGCAGCGACGACACCAGGACGGTGTCACCCGGGTCGTCGAGTTCGAACTCGTCGATGCACAGAAGCCGGTGCCCGCTCAGCGTCTGCACCGTCTGCTGGAAGCCCAGCGCGCCGACCAGGTTCGTCAGCTCGACGAAGGTGCCGAAGGCCTTGAGCGAGGGGGCGGCCGGCGTGGCGTGCCACAGCGAGGCCAGCAGGTGGGTCTTGCCCACGCCGTACCCGCCGTCGAGGTAGACGCCGCGCGGCCCGGTGGGCGCGGTGGGCTTCCTGCCGAACCAGCGGCGCTTCCCCCCGCCCGAGGCGTGCGCGCCGCCGAGCCCGGCCGCGAAGGAGCTGAGCACCTCGACGGCCTCGGTCTGGCTCGGCTGGTCCGGATCGGGCTCGTAGGTCTCGAAGCGCACCGCGTCGAAGCGCGGTGGCGGCACCATCTCCGCGACCAGCCGGTCGGCGGGGACGCGCGGCTCGAGGGCGCACAAGGACTGCGGGGCCGTTTCGGCTATGGGGCTCTGCCCCGGCACGGCGGTGGAGGACGACACAACTCCCCAGCTTAACGGGACCGCCCGCGGCGGGGGAGCGGCTGCCTACAACGGGCGTGGCCGGGGAGGGCCGTGCCAGACTGCACCGCATGCGACGCCTGCTTCCCGTGACGGACCGGACCGACCCGACGACCACCTCCGGCGCCACCGACCGCGAGTGGTCACTCGACGAACTGGCCGAGGCCTACGCGTATCCGGCGGGGGCCGGGGGAAGCCGGTGGCTCCGTGCGAACATGGTGTCCACCCTGGACGGAGCGGCCCAGCACGACGGCCGCTCCCAGGGCATCTCCGACCCGACCGACATGCGGATCTTCGGCACCCTGCGGGCGCTGGCCGACGCGGTCGTCGTCGGCGCCGAGACGGTGCGCCTGGAGGGCTACCGCCCCGCCCGGGCCCGTGACGCCTTCGCCGCCCGCCGCGCCGCGGCGGGCCAGGGTCCCGCTCCGGTGATCGCGGTCGTCAGCGCGAGCCTGGACCTGGACTTCTCGCTCCCCCTCTTCGCCTCCCCCCTGGTCCCGACCCTGGTGATCACCGGGGCGGCGGCGCCGGCCGACCGGATGCACGCCGCCCGGAAGGCCGGTGCCGACGTGGTCGTCGCCGGTGAGGGGGCCACCGTGGAGCCGGCGCGCGCGGTGGCGGAGCTGGCGGCCCGCGGCCTGACGCGGCTCCTCACGGAGGGCGGGTCCCGGCTGCTCGGGCAGTTCGTCGCCTCCGGCGTGCTGGACGAGCTGTGCCTGAGCCTCTCCCCGATGCTCACGGCCGGAGACGCGCAACGGATCGCGCGAGGGTCCGCGGTGTCCGTGCCGGAACGTTTCTCCCTCGTCTCGGTGCTGGAGGAGGCAGGATTCCTCTACACGAGGTACGTGAAGAGCTGAGATGGGGCGGAATGTTCTGTTCCGTTTGACTCCGGATGGGCACACTCAGTGCTGAACCCCGTGCGATCACGGGGAAGGATGGTTTCAGCAGCGGCCGTCCACGGTCGACGAGACGAAGCGGAAGGGCGCCGTCGTGTTCACGAGCGTTTTGATGATCGAGAAGCCCCTCACTCCCGAGGACGTGGAATTCGTCACCACCCTCCACGGGGAGGAGCCGATCTCGTTCGTCGTGCTGATGCAGCCGCGTGGCGACCAGGCCGACGTGCTGCTGCGCGCCATCGACGACGTGGCGGTCGGGGAACTGCGCGAAGCGGTCCGTGAGAACGACGAGCCGGAGGGCCGGGCGGCCCGCGAACCCGCCGCCATCGCCCTGGAGTACTCGCTCCAGAAGTTGCGCGGAGCCGGGTCGGAGGCCGTCGGACAGGTGATCGAGGACCACCCCCTCGACAAGCTGAAGACCGTGGTCGACGAGTCCCGGGCCGACGAGGTCATCGTGCTGACCGCACCGCACTACGTCGAGGAGTTCTTCCACCGCGACTGGGCCTCCCGCGCCCGGCACAAGGTCGGCGTACCGGTGCTCAAGCTCTTCGCGCACAGCGAATAGGCTGGGACCGACCGCATCCGACGTCACACCCTCGGGAGACACACGCATGGCACCCGGTATTCCTGCCGCCCTGGAACGGCCGCACTTCATCGGCATCGGCGGCGCCGGAATGTCGGGCATCGCGAAGATCCTCGCCCAGCGGGGCGCCAAGGTGGCGGGCAGCGACGCCAGGGAGTCCGCCACCGCGGAGGCCCTGCGCGCCCTCGGGGTGACCGTCCACATCGGGCATGACGGCGGGCACCTGGCGGACGACGCCACCTGCGTGGTCGTCTCCAGCGCGATCCGCGCCGACAACCCGGAGCTGGTCCGCGCCGCCGAGCTGTCCGTCCCGGTCGTCCACCGCGCCGACGCGCTCGCCTCCCTCATGGAGGGCCTGCGCGCCATCGCGGTCGCCGGGACGCACGGCAAGACCACCACGACCTCGATGCTCGCCGTCGCCCTGTCGGCTCTGGCCCTGGACCCGTCGTACGCCATCGGCGGCGACCTGGAGGGCCCCGGCACCAACGCCGCGCACGGCGCCGGCGACATCTTCGTGGCCGAGGCCGACGAGAGCGACCGGAGCTTCCAGAAGTACGACCCGCAGGTCGCGATCGTCCTCAACGTCGAGCTGGACCACCACGCGAACTACGCCTCGATGGACGAGATCTACGACTCCTTCGAGACGTTCGTCGGCAAGGTCGTGCCCGGCGGCACCCTCGTCGTCTCCGCGGACCAGGCGGGCGCCGTCGAGCTGACCCGGCGCGTCCGGGACGCCGCCGGGACCACCGTCGTCACCTACGGTGAGGCCGAGACCGCGGACGTGCGGGTGCACAAGATCACCCCTCGCGGTCTGACCAGCGAGGTCACGGTCGTGCTGGACGGCAAGTACCTCACCTTCACGGTCTCCGTGCCCGGCCGCCACTACGCGCTCAACGCGGTCGCCGCGCTCACCGCCGGCGTCGCCCTCGGCATCCCGGCCCACAACCTGGCCTCCGCCCTCGGCACGTACACCGGAGTCAAGCGGCGCCTCCAGCTCAAGGGCGAGGCGGCCGGCGTGCAGGTCGTCGACTCGTACGCGCACCACCCCACCGAGATGACCGCCGACCTGGAGGCCATGCGCGGCGCGGCCGCCGGCTCCCGGATCCTCGTCGTCTTCCAGCCCCACCTCTTCTCCCGCACCCAGGAACTCGGCACCGAGATGGGGCAGGCCCTCGCCCTCGCCGACGCCTCGGTGGTCCTGGACATCTACCCGGCCCGCGAGGACCCGGTCCCGGGCGTCACCAGCGCCCTGATCATCGACGCGGCGAAGGCCGCGGGGGCCGAGGTCACGGCCGTCCACGACAAGGGGGCGGTGCCCGCCGTGGTCGCGGGAATGGCGGAGGCCGGCGATCTGGTTCTCACCATGGGAGCGGGCGATGTCACCGACCTCGGCCCGCAGATCCTGGACCACCTGTCGAGCTGAGGGAGCCACCGTGGCGTACGACGTCGAGAAGCCGGACGAGCAGTGGCGGGCGGAACTGACGCCCGCCGAGTACGCGGTGCTGCGCAAGGCCGGCACCGAGCCCGCGTTCGTGGGCGAGTACACCGACACGAAGACGGCGGGCGTCTACTCCTGCCGTGCCTGCGGGGCGGAGCTGTTCCGCTCCGACACCAAGTTCGAGTCGCACTGCGGCTGGCCGTCCTTTTACGACCCGAAGGACACCGACGCGGTCGAACTGCTTGAGGACACCAGCATGGGGATGACCCGCACCGAGGTGCGCTGCGCCCGTTGCGGCTCGCACCTGGGGCACGTCTTCGAGGGCGAGGGCTATCCGACGCCCACGGACCAGCGGTACTGCATCAACTCGATCTCCCTCACGCTGGCGCCCGACGAGAGCTGAGCGGCGGCGCACGTCCGCGACGGCGCCGGGGAGGTCACTCCTCCCCGGCGCCGCCCTGTGCCTCGGCCCGCAGCAGCGGGTGCACGACCCCGGGGAACACCCGGGCCCGCACGACCTCCTCGGCCGCCCCGCCCTGGACGACGGTCTCCGTCACACCCCAGGGCCGCCCGGCCAGGCGGATGGTCAGCGTGTAGGAGGCCGGGCAGCCCATGCACTCGTAGCGGTCGGCCCAGACCTCCGCGTCCGTCAGGCTCCCCGGATACCTCTTCACGTGCCGGTGCCGGGCGTGGCAGCGGTCACACGTCTCCCCGGGCTCGCACGTGCCCCCGCACGGGCAGGGCACGTCCAGCGACTCCGCGGGCTGCCAGCGCTGCACGAGCATGGCGTCACGGGTGGCGCCCATGTCCTTCATGGCCTTCAGATTGCGGGCGGCGACGTTGTACGACTCGCCGGTCGCGGCCATCCGGTCGCGGATCACGTCCTTGCGTCCACGGTTCGTCGTCATGCTGTGTTCCCTCCTGGGGTGTCACGCAGCCCGCCAGGAGGCACACGAGATCGGAACCACCAACGGTACCGGGCCCGACGGGCCACCGGTGACCCCGTGCCGACGAGGAGGCCGCGCAAGGACGCCGCCCGTCTCGCAAAGCGCGCCCCGGCGTCCGGGTGGAGGCGGAGCCCCGGGCCGTGCCCGCCCCCGGCGCCTCGTGGTCACCCCCGGCGCACCCGTCCCGCGATCCGTCTGCCGAGGCGC
>NZ_JBEXWB010000152.1:0-14483 GCF_040629645.1 Streptomyces sp. NPDC005899
GGCACGGGCCCGGCCGGCGGTGTGCGAGAACTCGCCGCGGCGTACGGGGAGGCCGTGCGCTGCCTGCGCGCCATGCGGGTGCTGGGCCGGGAGGGCGAGGGGGCCTGCGTCGGCGAACTCGGCTTCCTCGGTGTCGTGCTGGGCGACTCCAGGGACGTGGACGGCTTCGTGGACACCGTGCTCGGGCCGCTGCTGCGCTACGACGAGCGGCGCGGCACGCACCTCGTGCGGACGCTGCGGGCGTACTTCGGCGCGGGGGGCAGCCTGATCCGGGCCAAGGACGAACTGCACGTGCACGTGAACACGGTGGTCCAGCGCCTGGACCGGATCCAGGTGCTGCTGGGCCGCGACTGGAACGAGCCGGACCGTGCCCTCGAACTGCAACTGGCCCTGCGCCTGCACCTGCTGTCGGGCGGCCGGGAGGGCTGAGCCCTGGCCGCCTCGCCGCCGTCAGCGCGGTACGGCCGCCCGCAGCACCGCGCGGGCCACCTCGCCGGCGCCCCTGTCGCCCGTCAGCACCGTGTAGTGGTTCACGTCCGCGACGCGCACCGCCCGGACGTTCGTCGCGGGCTGTCCCGCGGCCGCCAGCCGGGACTCGTCGTACAGGCCCTGCTCCTCGTCCATCAGGCCGCGCTGCGCCCACACCAGGGTCGCCTCCACCGGGAGCCGGTGGACCGCCGAGAGGACGTCCTCGTGGAAGAGGCCCACCCCGTCGGTCCGTACGGCCTCCGGACGGCAGCCCGAGCGCATGGCGGGCTCCTCGCCCGTCAGGTCGCGCTGGACGTACGCCTCCACCTCCGGCGTCCAGGCGTCGCCCGCGAACGCCGGGTGGGCGCGCCAGAACGCCCGGTACGCCGCCCGGTCGGCGAACGTCATCGACAGCCGTTCCATGGCCGGGCCGATCACGGCCGTCAGGAGTTCGTCGGCGGACAGGTGCGTGGGCGCGGGGAAGCCGAAGCCGCCGTCGACGAGTACCAGCGGGCCGAAGAGCCCCGGATGCCGGACGGCCGCGAGCGCCGCGACGAAGGCTCCCATCGAATGCCCCGCCAGTACGACGCGCCCCGGGCCCAGCGCCCCGGCGAGCGCGGCCACGTCGTCCGCGTGGGCGGCGATGCCGTACGGGCCGGGCAGCGCGGCACTGGCCGCCCGGCCGCGCAGGTCCGGGGCGACGAGCGTGGCCCGGCCGGCCAGCAGCCGGGCGACCGCCCCCCAGGAGAGGGCGTTGGCCGTGATGCCGTGCAGGGCCAGGACCACGGGCGCGTCCGCATCGGTGGCGGGCCAGCGCAGAGCGGCCAGTTCGCCGCCGGTGACGGGGACGCGGAACTCCTCGTACGGGATCATCGGTTCTCCTCACGGGTCCCGCGCAGGCGGGACGGCAGACGCGCCAGTCCTCCGGGCAGCAGGTGCACCACCGCGACGAACAGCACGCCGAGCAGGAACAGCGGCTGGGAGAGCGGCACCCGCAGCACGGCGGGCAGATCCGCGACCGCCCCCGATCCGGCGAGGTCGCCGAGCCGGTGGTCGGCCCAGGTGTACAGGATGCCGCCGACCATCGGGCCCCACCGGGTGCCCGATCCGCCCAGCACCACCATGACCAGCAGGGACAGGGTGAAGTCGGAGGTCGTCGTCTGGGGAGTGGAGCCACCGGTCAGCAGCAGGTGGACCAGTCCGCCCGCCGCCGCGAGGGCCCCGGCCAGGACGAAGGCGGTCAGCTTGAACCCGTACGGCTTCAGGCCGAGCACCTCCACCCGGCGCTCGTTCTCCTTGATGCCCTCCCAGACCCGGCCGGTGGGGGAGCGGACCGCCCGGTGCACGACGGCGAGGGTGAGGACGAGGTGGGCGAGGGCGATCCAGTACAGGTTCGCGGTGTGGTCGATGCCTACCAGCCAGGACGGCAGCGAGTCCGCGGGGACCGCCCTGCCCTCCTCGCCGCCCGTCCGGCCGCCCGGGTTGCGGGAGACGAGGATCGAACCGGCCTGGGCGAAGGCGAGGGTCACCATGGAGAAGCCGATGCCGGTGACCCGCAGGCTCACCGAACCGAGCACCAGGGCGAGCACGGTCCCGGAGCACAGCCCGAGCAGGGCCGCGAGTGCGAGGGGAAGGCCCGCCTCCAGCATGAGCGTGTTGGTGGCGTAGCTGCCGGCCGCGAAGTACAGCGCGTGCCCGAAGGAGAGCAGGCCCGTGCGGCCCAGCAGCAGGTCGTAGCCCGTGGCGAGGGCCCCGAACAGCAGGCACGTCGCCAGGAGTTGCAGACTCCCCGGGCTGCCGACCGGGCCGTCCAGGAGGCCGGGCAGCGGGAGGGCGCTGTAAGGCGCGACCGCCAGGACCACGAGGACCGGGGCGGGCCACCAGCGCAGCAGCCGGGCCGTGGTGTGCGGTGTGCGGGCGTCCGTGGCGGCGGGTGCGCCGTCCGTGCGGCCGGGCGTCCGAGTGGCGGTGCTCACGCGAGCCTCCCTGTCAGTCCGCGCGGCCGCACGAGCAGCAGCACGGCGAGCAGGACGACGACGGCCAGGTCGCCGAGGCCCGCTGCGGTGTAGTAGTTGGCGAACTGCTGGACGAGGCCGATGACGACGGCCGCGACGGCGGCGCCGGTCACCGAGCCCATGCCGCCGGTGACGACCACGACGAACGCGAAGACGAGCAGGGAGGTGCCCTGGCGGGGGTCGACGGAGCCGAAGTACAGCCCGCCGAGCGCCCCGCCGAGCGCGGCGGCGCTGCCGCCGATCGCGAAGACGAGCGTGAACGCCGTGCGGACGTCGATGCCGAGCGCCGTCACCATCGCCCGGTCCTCGACACCGGCCCGGACGACGAGCCCGTGCCGGGTCCGGCCGAGGAACAGGCGCAGGGCCACGAGGACGGCGGCCGCCGCGGCGATCAGCACGAGCCGGTTGACGGGCACGTCGGCGCCCAGCAGTCCGAAGGTGCCGGACAGGGCCCGCGGCCCGGGGAAGGGCCGGGCGTCCGGGCCCCAGACGCCCGACAGCAGGGCGGGCACGGCGAGCCCCACCCCGACGGTGGCGAGCACCTGCTCGCGGGGCCGGGCGTAGAGGGGGCGTACGACGGCCAGTTCGAGCACCACGGCGGCCAGCGTGCCCACCGCCGTCCCGAAGAGCACCGCCAGGAAGAATCCCGCGCCGCCCGGGCCGGCGCCGGGCAGGTGCCCGGACGCCGCCCACCAGGTGCCGTACGCGCCGATGGAGAGCAGGGCGCCGTGGGCGAAGTTGAGTACGTCCATCAGGCCGAAGATCAGGGACAGTCCGGACGCGATGAGGAAGTAGAGCGCCCCGAGGCCGAGACCGGTCAGGGTGAGCAGCACGACGGTGGACATCAGGCATCCGCCTCCGCGGTGTACGGGGTGAGTGGTCCCTGTCCCACGCCGAGCAGCCGGCGGGTCGCCTCCGGGTCGCCGAGCAGTCCGTCCGCGGTGCCCTGGTGGGCGGTGCGGCCGTCGGCGAGCACCGCGCAGTGCGTGGCGAGCCGGCGTACGACGGCGAGGTTCTGCTCGACGAGGAGGACGGGCACCGCCTCGGCCGCGCGTTCGAGGACCTGGGCGACCTCGGTGACGACCCGGGGGGCCAGGCCCTTGGTGGGCTCGTCGGCGATGATGAGCCGGTTGCCGTTGAGCAGGGTGCGGCCGATGGCCACCATCTGCTGCTGTCCGCCGGAGAGCGTTCCGGCCACCTGCCGGGCCCGCTGCCTCAGCTCCGGGAACAGCTCGTGGACCAGGGCGTAGGCGGGTGCGCCCGCGCCGGGGCGTTCGGCGAGCCGGAGGTTCTCCGCCACGGTCAGGCCCGCGAAGATCCCGCGGTCCTCGGGGGCGTAGCCGATGCCGCGCCGGACCAGGGTGTGGGTGGGCAGCGCCACGGTCTCCTCGCCGTCGAGGCGCACGCTTCCGGTGCGGGGGACGAGCCCGAGGACGCCGCGTACGGTCGTGGTCTTGCCGGCCCCGTTGCGGCCGAGCAGGGCCGTCACACCGTGCGGGGCGACGTCCAGGTCCACGCCGTGCAGGATGTGCCGGCCGCCGATGAGGACCCGCAGGTCGCGGACGGCGAGCAGGGCGTGCGGAGTCACAGTCTCTCCCCGAGGTAGGCCCGCTGGACGACGGGGTCGGCGGTCACCGCGCCGGGGGTGTCCAGGGCGAGCAGCCGGCCGTGGTGCATCACGGCGAGCCGGTCGGCCAGGCCCAGCAGGACGTCCATGTGGTGTTCGACCATGAGGACCGTGCGGCCCTCGTCACGGTGCAGGGCGCGGATCAGTTCGGTGAGCGCGGGGACCTCCTCGGCGCTCACCCCGGCCATCGGTTCGTCGAGCAGCATCAGCCGGGGCTCCGTGACCAGCAGCACCGCGAGCTCCAGCTTGCGCTTCTCGCCGTGGGAGAGCTCCGCCGCCGTGGCCCCGGCGCGGTGGCCGAGCCCGGTGCGCTCCAGCACGCCGGCCACCTCGGCCGTGTACCGGGCGGCGCGCCGCCACAGCCGGTACGAGCCGCCGCTCCCCGCCTGCGCGGCCAGCCGGACGTGCTCGGCCACGGTCATCCCGGGCCAGAGGCTGGAGGTCTGGAAGGTACGGCCGATCCCGAGCCGGGCGCGGGTGTGCACGGGCAGGGCGATCAGGTCCCTGCCGTCCAGGGCGAGGGTGCCCCCGGTGGGCCGGACGATGCCGCTGATCAGGTTGAACAGGGACGTCTTGCCCGCCCCGTTGGGGCCGATGAAGGCGAGGAACTCGCCCTCGCCGACGCTCAGGGTGACGTCCTGGACGATGGTCGCGCCGCCGACGCGCCATCCGAGCCCGTCGAGCCGCAGCACGGGTGCGGCCGCGCGAGTCCCCTCGTCGTGTGCGGTGGTGGTGCCGGGTGCGGTCACCGGTCAGCCCGCCGCGGGCTTCGCGGGCGGCGCCACCTCGCCCATCGCCAGGCTGTCCACCAGCTCGGGCCGGGCGGCGGCGCCCGTGCCGTTCAGCCTGGCCACGAACATCGGCTGGACCAGGGCGTGGTCCCCGGCCCGGACCTGTTCGCGGCCCTTCACCCCGTCGAACGTCCAGCCCTCCAGCGCCTTCGCCATGGCGGCGGTGTCCGTGGCGCCGCCCTCCTCGACGGCGCGCACGATCATCTGCGCCGCGGTGAAGCCGTCCACGGTGAACAGGTCCGGGGTGCCGCCCGCCTTCCGTACGCCGTCGAGCATGGCCTTCTCCACCGCGTTGCCGCCTCCCGCGCCGGGGAAGTAGTGGGCGAGGAAGGACACCTTCGCGCCCGCGGCCCCGAAGACCGGGTAGGAGGCCGTCCCGGCCAGCCCGGTGACCACCTTGCTCGACGTGAGCACGCCCTGCTGGTCCAGGGCGGTCCACAGGGCCGGGGCGGTCGCCCCGGCCCAGGCGACGAAGACGAGGTCGGGTGCGCCCGCCCTGACCTGCCGGGCGAAGGGGGTGAGGTCGGTGGCGCCGGGCGGAGCCAGTACGGAGCCCACCGCCGCCCCCCTGCCCCCGATGACCGCCTTGACGGCGGCCACGTTGGCCTGCCCGAAGGTGGAGTCCTGCGCGAGGACGGTGACCTTCCTGCCCTTCGCGTCGCCGAGCATGGCGGCCGCGGTGAGGATGTCCTGGTAGGACTGCCGGCCCGAGCGGAAGGTGTAGGCGTTGACGCCGGTCACCGCGTCGGTGGCGGCCGGGCCGTTGACGTACAGCACCTTGTTCTGGGCGGCCAGCGGCGCCATCTGCAGGGCGACGCCGGAGTCCGTGGTGCCCGCCAGGATCCGGTAGCCCTTGCCGATCAGGTTCTTCGCGGCGGAGACCGCCTTGCCGGGGTCGCCCGCGTCGTCCTGTTCGGTGACCTCGACGCGGTGGCCCCCCGCCTCGCCGGTGCCCTTCGTGGCGTAGTCGAGGCCCGCCGTGAACCCGTCGCGGTACTGCTTGCCGTACGCGGCGAGCAGCCCCGTACGCGAGTAGACCAGGCCCACCCGGACGGCCTCGTCGTCCCCGCCGCCGGACGCACCGCCGCCGGCCTGCCCGGCGGCGGTGCATCCCGCCAGGAGCAGGCCGGCCGCGGCGAGCACGGCCGCGGTCAGGGTTCTGTGCTGGACGGTGCCTACGGCTCTGCGACGCATGGTGACCGGCTCCTCGGCGTGGTTCGGTGATGTGGGCCGAACCGTACGAACACCGTGGCGCCGTCGATATGGTGCAGGGCACCCCACCTGGGCGGGTGCCGGTGTGGGCACCGCACATGGCAGGTCTCAGCGGGTGTCCGCGCGGGGCTCGATCAGCCCGCACACCGTCTCGATGTCCCGCCTCACCTGGGCGATCGACTCCCGCCCCGACAGCCAGGTGATGAGTGCCGAGTGCCAGGTGTGCTCGATGACGCGCACCACGGACAGCTGCTCCTGCGTGGGTTCCGGCAGCCCCATGGCGTCCAGGACGATCGCCGTCGTCAGCCGGGAGACGGCGTCGACCTCCGCGCTGGCGCCCCGGTCGGCGAAGGTCAGCGCCCGCACCATCGCGTCCGCGAGGTGGGGCTCGCGCTGGAGCGCCCGGAAGGCCCGCATCAGGGTCTCGGCGACCCGTCCGGCGGCGTGCTCCCCGGCCGGCGGGTGCCTGCGGAGCGCGCGGTGGAGGTCCTGGAGCTGGTCCTCCATGAGGGCGACCAGCAGGTGGATCTTCGAGGGGAAGTAGCGGTACAGCGTGCCCAGGGCGACCCCGGCGGCCTCGGCGACCTCACGCATCTGCACGGCCTCGAAACCGCCCCGGCCGGCGAGCTGGGCACCGGCCCGCAGGATGCGGCGCCGGCGGGCCTCCTGGCGTTCCGTCAGTGGAGGCTCGGTCCCTCTGGCTTCCGCTGTCATCCGTCCCATCCAAGGCTTCCGGGCCCCGCGGGGGGCCCGTGACGTCCGCGCCGGAGATCCGTGCGGATCCGCGCCGGAGGGACGCGCCCCCCGGCACCGCGCCGGAAGGACGGGAACGGGTTCCCCGTCCGGCGGGCCGTCGGCCTCCGGGCGCGCACAGCATGCCAGGGCCGCCCCCGTGGCACGAATCACCTGATCCGGCGGTCACCCCGACGCTACCTGCCGGTAGATTCGGTCCGTGCCGAACGCACCAGGCTGAAACTTGTTCCAGATTAGCGCGACCGGTTACGCTCCGGCGAAAACGCAGTGAGATAGGGGGCCTGGTGTGACCGCTGAGGCCATAGAGACAGGCTCCTTCGTGGGCGGCGGCGTACCGGACGCCCGAGGCGACCGGCCGTTGCGCATCGCGCTCCTGACCTACAAGGGCAATCCCTACTGCGGCGGTCAGGGCGTCTACGTGCGCCACCTCGCCCGCGAGCTGGCGCGACTGGGCCACAGCGTCGAGGTGATCGGCGCCCAGCCCTACCCCGTACTCGACGAGGGCGTCCCGCTCACCGAGCTGCCCAGCCTCGACCTGTACCGCCAGCCCGACCCGTTCCGTACCCCGGGGCGCGGCGAGTACCGCGACTGGATCGACCTCGCGGAGGTCGCCACCATGTGGACCGGCGGCTTCCCCGAACCCCTGACCTTCAGCCTGCGGGCCCGGCGCCATCTCCTCGGCAGGCGCGGTGACTTCGACGTCGTGCACGACAACCAGACGCTCGGCTACGGGCTGCTCGGCGACCTCGGCGCGCCCCTCGTCACCACGATCCACCACCCCATCACCGTCGACCGGCGACTCGACCTCGCCGCCGCCGGCTCCCGGGCCCGGCGCCTGTCCGTGCGCCGCTGGTACGCCTTCACCCGCATGCAGAAGCGGGTGGCCCGCCGGCTGCCGTCCGTGCTCACCGTCTCCGGCTCCTCCCAGCAGGAGATCGTCGAGCACCTCGGGGTCCGCCCGGAGCGCGTCCACGTCGTGCACATCGGGGCCGACACCGACCTGTGGTCGCCCGACCCCTCGGTGGCCGAGGTGCCCGGCCGGATCGTCACCACCTCCAGCGCCGACGTCCCCCTCAAGGGACTCGTCCACCTCGTCCAGGCGCTGGCCGAGCTCCGCACCGAGAACCCCGCGGCCCACCTCGTGGTCGTCGGCAAGCGGGCCGAGGACGGGCCTGTCGCCCAGGCCATCGAACGCCACGGGCTCCAGGGCGCCGTCGAGTTCGTCAAGGGCATCAGCGACGCCGAGCTCGTCGACCTGGTCCGCAGCGCCCAGATCTCCTGCGTCCCCTCGCTCTACGAGGGTTTCTCGCTGCCCGCGGCCGAGGCCATGGCCACCGGGACCCCGCTCGTGGCCACCACGGGCGGTGCCATCCCCGAGGTGACGGGCCCGGACGGCGAGGCGTGCCTCGCGGTGCCGCCCGGTGACGCGGGCGCCCTGGCCGCCGCCCTCGGCCGGCTCCTCGGCGACCGCGAACTGCGCGCCCGTCTCGGCGCGGCCGGCCGGGCGCGGGTGCTGGCCAACTTCACCTGGGCCAGGGCGGCCGCCGGCACCGCCGGACTGTACCGTCAGGCGATCGCCGCCCGCGGCGCGCGCAGGTGACCCCTCCTGTGGCCCCCGTACCCCCCGCGGCTCCCGCACCCCCCACCCCCGACCTCGAAGGCAGGCGACCGTGCTGACCGTCGACTTCACCCGTTTCCCGCTCGCCGCAGGCGACCGGGTGCTCGACCTGGGCTGCGGCGCCGGACGCCACGCCTTCGAGTGCTACCGGCGCGGCGCCCAGGTCGTCGCACTCGACCGGAACGGCGAGGAGATCCGCGAGGTCGCCAAGTGGTTCGCCGCCATGAAGGAGGCCGGCGAGGCCCCGGCGGGCGCCACCGCCACCGCGATGGAGGGTGACGCGCTCAACCTGCCGTTCCCCGACGACTCCTTCGACGTGGTGATCATCTCCGAGGTGATGGAACACATCCCCGACGACAAGGGCGTGCTCGCCGAGATGGTCCGCGTGCTGCGGCCCGGTGGCCGGATCGCGATCACCGTGCCCCGCTACGGCCCCGAGAAGGTCTGCTGGACGCTGTCCGACGCCTACCACGAGGTCGAGGGCGGGCACATCCGGATCTACAAGGCCGACGAGCTGCTCGGCAAGATTCGCGAGGCCGGGCTCAAGCCCTACGGCACCCACCACGCGCACGCCCTGCACAGCCCCTACTGGTGGCTCAAGTGCGCGTTCGGCGTCGACAACGACAAGGCGCTCCCGGTGCGGGCGTACCACAGACTGCTGGTCTGGGACATCATGAAGAAGCCCCTGGCCACCCGGGTCGCCGAGCAACTGCTCAACCCGGTCGTCGGCAAGAGCTTCGTGGCCTACGCGACCAAGCCCCACCTCCCGAAGGCCGAGGCGTGAGCACGCCCGAGCGCACCGAACACCTCGTCCTGCCCGGCGTCCTCACCGCCGCGCAGGCCGCCGAGACGGTGGCCGCGCTGCTCGCCGTACAGCGCGAGGACGGCGCACTGCCCTGGTTCCGCGGCCACCACCTCGACCCGTGGGACCACACCGAGGCCGCGATGGCCCTGGACGCCTCCGGCGAGCACGCGGCCGCCGCGCGCGCGTACGCCTGGCTGGCCCGCCACCAGAACGACGACGGTTCCTGGTACGCGGCCTACCACGACGGCGACCCGCAGCGGCCCACCGACCTCGGCCGCGAGAGCAACTTCTGCGCCTACGTGGCCGTCGGGGTCTGGCACCACTACCTCGCCACCGGTGACGACGCGTTCGCCGACCGCATGTGGCCGACCGTCTACGCCGCCGTGGAGTTCGTCCTGAGGCTCCAGCAGCCCGGCGGCCAGATCGGCTGGAAGCGCGAACCCGACGGCACCCCCGTCCGGGACGCCCTGCTGACCGGCTCCTCGTCCGTCTACCAGGCCCTGCGCTGCGCCCTGGCGCTGGCCGAACAGCGGGAGGAGCCGCAGCCCGACTGGGAGCTCGCGGCGGGAGCGCTCGGCCACGCGATCCGCAGCCACCCCGAACGCTTCCTCGACAAGAGCCGCTACTCCATGGACTGGTACTACCCGGTCCTGGGCGGGGCGGTCACCGGATCCGCGGCGACGCGGCGGATCGAGGACGGCTGGGACCGCTTCGTGGTCCCCGGACTCGGCGTGCGCTGCGTCGTGCCCAACCCCTGGGTGACGGGCGGCGAGAGCTGCGAACTGGCCCTGGCGCTCTGGGTCACCGGGGAGTCGGACCGGGCGCTGGAGATCCTGCAGTCCGTCCAGCACCTGCGCGCCGAGGGCGGCCTGTACTGGACGGGGTACGTCTTCGAGGGCGAGCGGGCCGTCTGGCCCGAGGAACTCACCACCTGGACGGCCGGTTCACTGCTGCTGGCGGTGGCCGCGCTCGGGGGGGACGAGGCGACCACCGCGGTCTTCGGCGGCGAACGGCTGCCCGCCGGCCTGGAACCCGACTGCTGCCGTTAGCGGCCCGCGGCCCGGCACACGGCCGGACCGGCGGGCCCGGCGGTCAGAAGCGGCGGACCCTGCCCGCCACCGCGTGGCCGATGAACAGGTAGACGACGGCGGCCAGACCGTACCCCGCGACGACCCGGGCCCACGCCTCGTCGAACGTGAACAGGTCGTAGGACCAGCCGGCCAGCCAGCGGGCGGAGTCCTGGACGAACTGCACCAGGTCGTTGGCCCGGTTGGCGTCGAGCAGGTACATCAGGATCCACAGGATGATGATGAACGCCATGATGTCCGCGACCACGGCGATGACACGAGCGGCGGTACTGCTTCCTGAGCCTGTTCTTGGAGACATGTTCTCCGGATTGCCGCTCCACGCCGGGTGAAACCCGTACGGCGTGCGCCGGGTGGCGGCCGGGCCGGGCACGGGCGAGTCCGGCGGCGAGTCCCGTACACCGTCACCGCCGTGAACAGCCCGGCCGGGGCCTGCGGGGGCCCGGCATTTTCGGTGGAGAACGCCGAAGTGGCCGCCTAGAGTCGGCGGATGACTCTTCTGGCCCACGATCGCTACTGCGACGAGTTACTCACCCAGACCCGCCTGCTGAACGAGACCCTCGAAGGCGCCGACCTCACCGCGCACGTGGCCACCTGCCCCGACTGGACCCTGTACGACCTGGTGGTGCACCTCGGCGGGGCGCACCGCTGGGCCGGCGAGACAGTCCGCACCCGGGCCACCGAGCGACTCACCCCCGACCGGGTGCCGGGCACGCGGGCCCCGTCCGCCGGGGATCCCGCCGCGCTCGCCTCCTGGCTGGCCGAGGGAGCCGCCGCGACGGCGGAGGTCCTGCGCGAGGCAGGCCCCGACACCGCGGTGTGGACCTGGGCCCTGGAGCGGCGGACGGCCTTCTGGGCCCGCCGCATGGTGCACGAGACCGCCGTCCACCGGGCGGACGCGGTCCTCGCCACCGGCGGGGAGCCCACGGTGGCACCCGAGGTGGCCGCCGACACGATCACCGAATGGCTGCAGATCGTCGCGTTCGCCCAGGCACAGGGCGACCCGGAGAAGGCCGGACTGCGGGGCCCGGGGCGCTCCCTGCACCTGCACGCCACGGACCGTCCCGGAGCGGAGTGGCTCATCGAGCTCGGACAGGACGGCTTCACCTGGCGCCACGCCCACGAGAAGGCGACGGTCGCCCTGCGCGGCCCGCTCACCGGGCTGATGCTCGCGTTCAACCGGCGGCGGAAGCCGGACGAGGGCGGGCTCGAAGTGCTGGGTGACCGGGGCCTGCTGGACTTCTGGCTGGACCGGTCGTCCTTCGGCTGATCCGCCGCCCCGCCGGAACGACCGCGGCCCCCCGCCCCGGAGGGCGAGGGGCCGCGGGACGGGCCGGCGTCAGCCGCGCTGGATGCCCGTGGTGTCCTGCAGCACGCCGCGACGGCCGTCCTGCGTCTGGGCGATGAGCCCCTGACCCCGCTGCTCGACCGCCAGGTACCACGTACCGGGCGCGAGTTCGGCGATGGGGTTCGGGGTGCCGTCCTCGCCGTACAGCGGACGGGCCACGGGCACGGCGAACCAGAAGGGCGTGAAGTCACCGGCGGGCGCCCCACCGGTGGACGGTGCCTGCTGTGCGGCCTGCTGCCCCTCCGGCTGACCGGGGTGGCCCTGCTGGGCGCCGTACGGCTGGGGCTGGCCCGGCTGAGCGGCGTAGGGCTGCTGCTGGGCACCCGGGTAGCCGTAGCCCTGGCCGGGCTGCTGGCCGTACGGCGGCTGTACCGCCTGGGCCGGGCGGGGGGCGCCCACGAGCGGGGCCTTGAGCGCGGGGACCAGCGGGCCGGCGACGGCACCGCCGGCCAGCACGATGGCGGCCAGCAGTCCGAGGATGAGGCCGGCACCCGCGTCACCGGCGTCGATGGTGGTCCAGAAGACGGTCCACAGCGAGAAGACGGTGAACGCGGCCCCGAACTGGCCGAGTTCGAAACCCACCACCTTGCGGCCCGGCATGGCGCGGGCCACGACCAGCAGCACCGCGCCGATGATGCCGGCGAGGTAGATGCTCATCAGGAGCGAGAGCGAGTCCCAGGCGTTCGTGCTGAAGCCGGAGCAGTCGACGCCCGACGGGCAGTCGTAGCCGGAGAGGTCGAGGAAAGAGGCGATGAACAGCACGACCGCTGCTCCGATCACCACGCCGTCGCCTCGAGTGAGGGAGCGGATATTCACGTGAAGGTCCTTAGTCGGTCGTCTCGTCGGGGCGGTCGTCGATGCCGCCTGTACGGCGGGTACGGCGCGAAGCTCGGGGGGCGGCTCCCCATCGTACGGATGAATCTATCGTCTGCCCGGGCGGGTTGTACCCCTGCCCGGACCTCGGACCGGGTATCCCCCCGAGGTCGTCACCGTCACCGCGCGACTACCTCTTCAGATAGCTGCCGACGCCCTCGGCGATGCCGAGAGCGGCGCGCTGACGCCAGTCCGCGCTCATGAGCAGGGCGGCATCCTTCGGATCACGCATATTGCCGCATTCGACGAACACTTTGGGCACGGTCGACAGATTCAGGCCGCCCAGATCCTCGCGGGTGTCCAGCCCGGTACGGCCGCCGACGTAGTTGGAGGGGGAGCTTCCGGTGGCCCGTACGAAATGCCCGGCGATGCGTTCGCCGAGATCGCGCGAGGGGGCGACGATCCTCGCGGTGTCCGCCCCGCCTGCGCGCACGGCCGCGGGAAGGATCACGTGGAAGCCCCGGTCCCCCGCCGCCGCACCGTCGGCGTGGACCGAGACCACGGCGTCGGCGCGGGCCTCGTTGCCGATCCGCGCCCGCTCGTCGACGCACGGGCCGAACGGGCGGTCGCCGTCCTGGGTGAGCACCACCTTCGCCCCCCTGCCCTCCAGCAGGGTCCGCAGCCGGCGCGCGACGTCCAGGGTGAACTCGGCCTCGGCGTAACCGGATTCCGTGGCCGTGCCGGTGGTGTCGCACTCCTTGCGGCCGGTGCCGATGTCCACCTGGCCGCTGATCTCCCGGGTGTGCTCCCGGTTGCGCGTGTTGTGCCCGGGGTCGATCACCACGGTCGTGCCCGTGAGCGGCCCCCGCGGCAGCGGTCCGCCGGACGTGGGCGCCGGGGACGGGCCGCCCGCCGAGGGCTTGGCCGAAGGGCCCGGGGACGCGGGCCGGGACGACGACGCGGAGGCGGCCCCGCCCGGGTGGGGCCGCGCCTGCCCCGGACCGCCGTCGCCGCCGCATCCCGCGGCGGTCAGGCAGGCGGCCGCGAGGACCGCTGCGGCCCGCGCCGCCCGGTGGCGGGCGGGTCGTGGCGGGGCGGAGGAGGGCTTGTCGTCGTCACGCACGCCGTGATGCTATCCGCGCCCCCGGACCGTGCCCTCAGATGCCCGGCCCGGAACGCCGAAGGACCCGCAGCGAGTCCGTCGCCGAGATCTCGGTGAACGCCCCGGAGGCCAGGGCCCGTCGCAGGACGCGGTAGGGCGCCTGCCCGCCGTCCGCCGGGTCGGGGAACACGTCGTGGATCACGAGCAGTCCGCCGTCGGCGACCTTGGGGGCCCAGCCTTCGTAGTCCCCGTTCGCGTGCTCGTCGGTGTGCCCGCCGTCGATGAAGACGAGGCCGAGCCGCCCGCCCCACACGGCGGCTGCCTGCGGGGAGCGTCCGACGAGCGCCACCACGTGCTCCTCCAGGCCGGCCGCGTGCAGCGTGCGCCGGAAGGTGGGCAGGGTGTCCATCAGGCCGACGGCCGGATCCACCACCGAGGGATCGTGGTACTCCCACCCGGGCTGCTGCTCCTCGCTGCCCCGGTGGTGGTCGACGGTGAGGGCCGTCACCCCGGCCGCCCGGGCGGCGTCGGCGAGCAGGATCGTCGAGCGCCCGCAGTAGGTGCCGACCTCCAGCAGCGGCAGCCCGAGCGTGCCCGCCTCGACGGCCGCCGCGTGCAGGGCGAGTCCTTCGTGGACCGGCATGAAGCCCTTGGCGGCCTCGAAGGCGGCGAGAATCTCCGGCGTGGGCCCGGCAGCGGACTCGGCGGCCACGGCTTTCCTCCTGGTGGGACGGTGTGATGCGGACGGCGCCCCATCGTGCCGTACGCCCCCGCCGCGAGGACCGGCGGGGGCGTGGACGGTGGCGGCCCGGGCGGCCACCGCGCCGTGCCCGGTCAGGACGTGGC